>NZ_PNCN01000193.1:0-2178 GCF_005886135.1 Pseudoalteromonas sp. S4741
GATGAACTCGGGGCGATTCACGACATACTTTTCATTTATAATTATACTAAACACATATTGAGCGGCACCTGTTTTTTTATCAGCCCAGCATGGTGGATGATCTAAGCCATTTCCTAACTTTTCAATTTTATTCCTTAGGTTTTTATTTTGACCTTCAACATTTGCATGTTGTTTTACAATTTCTTGCAACACTTCAGGCAAAGAACTATCAGTAAAACCCTCGTTTAATACTATTTCTTTAGCTTCTTGAAACTCTCTAATTTCTCTTTTGATATTATCAATATCATCACTTGATGAAACATTAACAATTTCGTTAAGTGAGCTGGTTGCCTCTTGTAATTCAATTTTTGTAACTTCTAGCTCCTTTATAGCTTTCCTCCCCAAAACTAATTCATTAAATAACTCTTCGGGAGCAATATTAGATTGAGAGCTAAAAAAATCAGACGTTGATTCCAAAGATTCTCTAAGTTCTTTAATTTCTGCCTCAAGCTCACTTTTATCTTCAGCCCTTGAGTCAAGTTGCTCTGATATATTACTTATTTTCCAAGAAGAAAAAATAAGTAATATAAAGAAAAATATAAATGCTAACTCAGTCAATGAAGTTTCAATTATTGAATTAGCTCTTTCATGTGTGAAGTCACTCAACTCTGAGAACTCCGTAAAGCTCTAATTTGAAGAGTTAGCTGTTTATAAACTTCCGCAATATCATTTGCTAATTGGCCTGATGCATCTTCAGTAGATTGCGCAGCGCTGTAAATTTTATTGGAAGCTTTATCATTAATCGAAGTAGCTTTTTCTAATGAGGAGTTAAAGTCTTTTATAGTTCTTAGCAATTTTGATAGGTCTGTATTGACACTTTCAACGTTATCAAAAGATTCTATTGATTTGTTGATAGACTCTGTCAAGTCTGATGTTTTATTAGATATTTTGACTAAAGAGTCTGTTACCTGCTCTCCAACTTGACTTAAAGATTGAGATGCTGAGGCTACAGGCTCTATAGATGAGTTTATTTTTTCAACAACTGTATCAATACCCTTAGTGAAGTTTTCTAAACGAGCTTCTACAGCTTCTTCTGTTGTTATTTTTAAGTCAGTTATATCTGATAGACTGCTTATGATTCCTTCACTGATATTATTCAAATTATCGTTGTATTTTTTTGTGTGAGTTTTTATAGTTTCACTAAGTTTACTTTCTAAATTTGTAACATGAGATTGGAGTGTTTCTTCACTTCTTCCGTACTGATTTACCAACTTGTCTGCTAACGCTTTAAAATTAACGTTAACTTCTATGAATTTTGACTCATAATCATGCATAGAATTAATTATTTCTTTTAATGCTTGCTGTAAAGGGCTAGAGATTAAATCTGGTGAAATTTCAATACTTGATATTTTATGTGAAACATTCTCTAAACTCTCGCTAATTAACTTAGCATTAGATTGCATTGTTTCATTATAATCATTAAGAACTTTGCTATTAACATCACTATATTTTTTCAAAGTTTCTGACAATGTACTCTCAGTTTGACCGTGTACTTTATTAATAGAACTTACAACTTGCAGAGTTAAAGTATCTATTTGACCGGTAAAACGGTCTAGAGATTTTTCTATCTGATACTCCAGCCTCTCTCTGCGTTTTTGAGCCACTAATGAAAATGAAGTAACATATAAACGAGCAACTAATCCTATTATAGTTGTTACAAGGGCTGAGCCAAAACTTGCAACCATTGCGTGCATATTAACTTGTTCTTTAACCCCTAAAGAAAACAAGGATCCCATAAGTGCTACCAAAGTAAAAATAAAACCTTGATAATAGTAACTATCTCCAATAATAGTTATTGGTAAGTCAGTGTCCTTTGATAAAGTTATGTATATATAGATAGCCATGATAACTATTGGGATAAGTATAGAAACTAATGTTGAAGTCAGTAGAATCCCCGCAATAATACCAACAGCCCCTATTAAAAGGGTTAATATAAACATATTCTTCACAGATAAAGACTCTAGGTTGTATCCTTTTCTACCACTTAGCTCTTCACTGTTATTCTCTAGCTCACTCATAAATGCTTCCTAGCTTAGTTTTTTTACTCTAGTAAGTATGCCACCACTTTTTGCAAAGAATCGTTCCCAAAAAGTGATATGTTTTCTGTTTTGTCTATCGGTGAATCGCCCCGAGTTCATC
>NZ_PNCN01000194.1:0-2565 GCF_005886135.1 Pseudoalteromonas sp. S4741
ATTTAGTGTTTGTTATTAATTATCGTAGGATAACTACTTTGAATTATCCAACATCGTCGGATGACGCCTCCGAATTATCCAACATCGTCGGATGACGCCTCCGAATTATCCAACATCGTCGGATGACGCCTCCGGATTATCCAACATCGTCGGATGGCGCCTCCGAATTATCCAACATCGTCGGATGGCGCCTCTGGCTTATCCAACCTACGTTAATTATTGGGAACGTAGGTCGGTTAAGTGGCGAAGCCGCGCCAAACGACATTGGGGGAAACACCCGACATTGGGGAAAACACCCGACATTAAGGGAAACACCCGACATTGGGGAAACACCCGCCATCAAGCAACGCCCAACATCAAAAAACATACCAAGAAAAAGCGCACACGCTCTAAACTTCCTTAATAAATATCAGGTAACATCCATTTAATCACGTTGCAAAGTCAGAATTTATTGCTTGAAAATTAATACTATGTTAACAAGTAGGCTATCTTATAAGATGAAATATCAGAAAGTATTCTAGGAAAGGATTTACCTGTGAAGTCTGCCGCACTCATTACATTACTATTGCTATTTATTTTTGCTGGGCAAGTTCAAGCTAAAACCCTAATCAAAGTGGGTGGCTATGAATTTCCTCCCTACATAGAGATTGTTGACGGCCGTGCTTCAGGTTTCACCGTAGAGCTAATTGCTGAGCTTAATAAAATACAATCTGACTATCATTTTGAGCTTGTGCTCACCACACCTATTCGGCGCTTTAAAGATTATCAGCAAGGTTTGTTCGATGCGGTATTTTTTGAAGATCCAAACTGGGGGTGGCTGCAAGGCAACCATATAATCAGTAACTCCCCTGTGATGGCAACAGACAGCGAAGTATTTATTGCTTTAAAGCAATTTGCAAAGTCACAAGCTTGGTTTGATAACTTAGACGATAAAACCCTCATTGGGATTTTAGGCTATCACTATCAGCTAGCAAACTTTGAAAACAATCCATCAATACTTGAAAACGAATATAAAATGATGTTACTGAGCAGTCATAAAAAAAGTATTGAATTAGTATTAAAAAAACGCAGCGATATGGCGATTGTTACCCGTTCTTACTTAAATCAATACCTCAATAAATACCCAGAAAGTAAAAAAAAGCTGCTTATCTCTGAACGCGTCGCGCAAACCTATAAACACCAATTATTAATTCGCCCTACACACCAACTTAATGTAAACACACTTTATAAAATAGTAAAAAAAACACTTGCACAAAATACCCTAGCAACCAAATTAAAAATACTTGGCCTACAACAACATGATATTTAGTGGTGCTGCTTTAATACTTAATAACTTAATGGCAATAACTAGAAAATTTGCTATTTTCATCGTGTGTCGCAAACTCAACTAAAGTCATCAATAAATCACTGTGTTTATGGGTAAAACCAGTACTAGAAAGGCGTTTTTCTAAATAGGACGTAAAGTTTTTTCGTTGCAGGTGTTGGCTATGTAATTTTATTAACAGCTCTGATTGCTTTTGGTTAATTAACCGCGTCTCGTAAATCGGGTCTTCATCTGGCCAATTCTCTACTGGAGAGCCCTTTTGTTGAAACACAAAATCACTCAACGAGCGTTCTATTTTATTATAATCATGCTCCCCTAGCAGTTTTTCTATTTCCTTTAATAAGCTTGAGTATAACACCCGAGGAAAAAGCTTATAAAAATCATGATTTTTGAAAGACTCACCAGAGGGCGTTTGCTGCCAATTTTCAAAGCTTGCTCGCAAAGCCTGAACTAATATACGCCCTACATAATGGCTTTTTTGAAACGAAACACCTTGCGACTCTAATCGTGATAAAACATGGTTTAACCGTTGCTTTAAACTACGTACTTCTAGTTGTAGTTCGCTTTTTTGAGTCTCTAGTAATTGTATTTCGTCAGCACTTGTTGTTATTTTTTGTTCTAGCTTATTTATTTTAACTTGTGCACCATGAAACAAATTGCGTGTATCTTTGAGCTCGGCCAATACACTGGCATTTTGTAATTTTATAGGCGAATTACCATCGCCTTTATAGGTTATGGTCTGTTTACTGTTTTTTAATGCTTCGTTTAACGCGTGCTCTAATTTACTGTCTATTACTTGACCAGACTTACTGCCTTTAAGTAAAGAATGTAAAGTTGAAGAAATATGTTTTTGGTACCAATTTTGGATCTGCTCACACTGCACATCAGATAAATTAGCAAATGGATTATCTTCACTTATTGGCTTGTTAGCCATAAAAATTCCCTCTAGTAAAAAGACTTTTAGTTGTTATGTCGTATTAAAGTGAAATTACTTACCTTTGCATGTTAATAGCTATCGCTTTTTAAGGCTATATTTAATTGTTTTTATACTAGGGTCTGTTGACCTTTGCGGATTACAATTTGTTCAAACTAGGGGCGGTTTAATCGCGGCGCGAGGTTTGTAACCTAGTGGGCTAAGTCAAAACCGAGCAAAAAAGAGAAAATTTCCCCTAGACACAACCCGAAGGGCAGCGCCAGTTTGGCATTAAAGATGCGTGATCGCCGATTTATGGGGAACAACC
>NZ_PNCN01000195.1:0-1794 GCF_005886135.1 Pseudoalteromonas sp. S4741
TGTTGCTTAAACTGTAGCATAAAACGCGTTTGGCGTTGTATGGTTAAGCCTCACGGGTAATTAGTACAAGTTAGCTTAATGGCTCACACCACTTCCACATCCTGCCTATCAACGTTGTAGTCTTCAACGGCCCTTCAGAGACTTTAAAAGTCTAGTGAGAACTCATCTCGAGGCCTGCTTCGCGCTTAGATGCTTTCAGCGCTTATCAGTTCCGAACGTAGCTACCGGGCAATGCCATTGGCATGACAACCCGAACACCAGCGGTTCGTTCACTCCGGTCCTCTCGTACTAGGAGCAACCCCTCTCAATTCTCAAACGCCCACGGCAGATAGGGACCGAACTGTCTCACGACGTTCTAAACCCAGCTCGCGTACCACTTTAAATGGCGAACAGCCATACCCTTGGGACCGACTTCAGCCCCAGGATGTGATGAGCCGACATCGAGGTGCCAAACACCGCCGTCGATATGAACTCTTGGGCGGTATCAGCCTGTTATCCCCGGAGTACCTTTTATCCGTTGAGCGATGGCCCTTCCATTCAGAACCACCGGATCACTATGACCTACTTTCGTACCTGCTCGACGTGTCTGTCTCGCAGTTAAGCTGGCTTCTACCATTACACTAACCGTACGATGTCCGACCGTACTTAGCCAACCTTCGTGCTCCTCCGTTACTCTTTGGGAGGAGACCGCCCCAGTCAAACTACCCACCAGGCACTGTCCGTAACCCCGATTCAGGGGCCAACGTTAGAACATCAAAACTACAAGGGTGGTATTTCAAGGACGACTCCACAAAAACTAGCGTCTCTGCTTCTAAGTCTCCCACCTATCCTACACATGTAGGTTCAATGTTCAGTGCCAAGCTGTAGTAAAGGTTCACGGGGTCTTTCCGTCTAGCCGCGGGTACACAGCATCTTCACTGCGATTTCAATTTCACTGAGTCTCGGGTGGAGACAGCGTGGCCATGGTTACACCATTCGTGCAGGTCGGAACTTACCCGACAAGGAATTTCGCTACCTTAGGACCGTTATAGTTACGGCCGCCGTTTACCGGGGCTTCGATCAAGAGCTTCTCCGAAGATAACCCCATCAATTAACCTTCCGGCACCGGGCAGGTGTCACACCGTATACGTCATCTTGCGATTTTGCACAGTGCTGTGTTTTTAATAAACAGTCCCAGCCACCTGGTCACTGCGGCTCCAATCAGCTTAGAGAGCAAGTCTCATCACCAATCGGAGCGTACCTTCTCCCGAAGTTACGGTACGATTTTGCCTAGTTCCTTCACCCGAGTTCTCTCAAGCGCCTTAGTATTCTCTACCTGACCACCTGTGTCGGTTTGGGGTACGATTCGGTATAATCTGAAGCTTAGAGGCTTTTCCTGGAAGTATGGCATCAGCAACTTCATCACCTTGGTGACTCGTCTCGTGTCTCAGCCTAACAGCAACCCGGATTTACCTAAGTCACTAGCCTACACACTTTCACATGGACTACCATCGCCATGCTTGCTTAGCCTGCTCCGTCCCCCCATCGCAATTATACCAAGTACGGAAATATTAATCCGTTTCCCATCGACTACGCCTTTCGGCCTCGCCTTAGGGGTCGACTTACCCTACCCTGATTAACATGGGATAGGAACCCTTGGTCTTCCGGCGTGCGGGTTTTTCACCCGCATTATCGTTACTCATGTCAGCATTCGCACTTCTGATACCTCCAGCATGCCTCCCGGCACACCTTCAACGGCTTACAGAACGCTCCCCTACCACTCAAACAAAGTTTGAATCCGCAGCTTCGGTGCAT
>NZ_PNCN01000196.1:0-388 GCF_005886135.1 Pseudoalteromonas sp. S4741
CACCCCGCCCCCCCCCCCCCCCCCCCCCCCGCCGCCCGCCGCCCACCCCGCGTTTTGGTCTTCAATCACCTCGGCCTCACGCGATAAAAAATCGCTTCGACCAACAACTAGGACCACGTAGCAGCGGGTTTACCCCGCGTTTTTGTGTTTAATGACCTAGGCCTAAGTAAAATTTAAAAAGGAGCAGCAATGCTCCATTTTTTATATTATTTGAAAGTTACGAGCTGCGGGCAACGGGCTGAGAGACGCGGGTAAAATGCAGCGCCTCATAACCTTCAGTGGTAAACAAATCACTTAAAAGTTATTTGCACAAAGAGCAAAGAATGAGTGCAAATGAGCAAAAAACACAGCCTTTCTTTGCTTTTTTATAAATAAATTACTAATTGCG
>NZ_PNCN01000197.1:0-5288 GCF_005886135.1 Pseudoalteromonas sp. S4741
ATTGGCTTGTGCTGCTTTTTTAGCTTTAGCACGGGCAATAGCGGCAGCAACGGCTGATTTTTTATCATCTACAGGCTCGTCATCACCATTGTTTTGTGCCTTTTGCTCTTTGTAAAGGCGAGCTTGTTCTTTACGTGCTGCGCGCTCTTTTGCAACTTCACTGTTATCTGGCTCGAGTTCGCCACCTTGCTTTTTCGCTTTAGCGCGCGCAATTGCCGCTGCTACAGCTGATTTATTGTCACCATCGCTGGTTTTATCTTTAACGCGGGCAAGGGCATCGGCTACTTTTTGCTGCTCTTCGGTCGATTTAGGGGCAGGTTTACGTTTGTGGCGATTTTTTCGCTCAGCTTGTTCTTGCTCTAAACGCGCTTTACGTGCATCAAAGCGTTCTTTAGCGCGATCTGATTTTATCTTTTCGGCAATTTGCTCTTTAATTTCAACTTTTGCAACGCGGTAATACTGAACAAGTGGTATTTCACTAGGGCATACATAGGCACAGGCACCACATTCAATACAGTCAAATAAGTTATGCTCTTGGAGTTTGTCGTATTCTTTTGATTTAGCAAACCATTGTAATTGTTGTGGCAATAACGAGGCAGGGCAGGCATCGGCACAGGCACTGCAGCGAATACAGGCTTTTTCTGGGCCAGGCTCTGCTAACTCCTTATGATCTGGGGCAAGTATGCAGTTTGTTGTTTTAACAACGCCAATACGAACTGTGGGTAAGGTAAAGCCCATCATAGGGCCGCCCATGATCACGCGTTGCTGTGGCACCGGTGAAAAACCTTGGCAATCAAGTAAGTGCTTAATTTCAGTACCTAATAACGCCCATACGTTGCCAGGATTATGTATAGTATTGCCGGTAACGGTAACGACACGCTCAATTAACGGTTTACCTTCGTATACAGCTTGCTGAATCGCAAATAAAGTGCCGGTGTTATGTACTAAAATGCCGATATCAGCAGGGATACCGCCGTTTGGTACTTCACGGTTAGTGAGCAGTTTTATTAGCTGTTTTTCACCGCCAGAAGGGTAAACAGTAGGCACGGTTTGTATTAAGATATGCTCGTTATGCTTCGCCGCTTCTGTCATCGCTGTGATAGCCTCGGGCTTATTATCTTCAATACCAATAATACACAGCGTCGGATTGAGTAACTGCTGCATTAGCTCAATACCTTTGACTATTTCAGCGGCGTGCTCACGCATTAAGGTATCGTCAGCCGTGATGTAAGGTTCACACTCAACCGCATTAACAATCAAAAATTCAATAGGTTGTTTAATATCAGCTTTTACATAGGTTGGGAAGCCTGCGCCGCCCATCCCAGAAATACCCGCATTATGAATAACATCAACCAGTTCATCGTGTGATGCAGTGGCTGGGTTTGCTAAAGGCGATAATTCACACCAGGTATCGTTGCCATCGGGTTCAATAATAATGCTTAATTCAGGTAATGCCGAAGGATGCGCTGATGGCATAGGCGTAATATCAATAATTGTGCCTGATGTAGGTGCATGTATTGGCACCGACCAATTAGCTGATGGCTTTGTTAAGGCTTGGCCTTTTAATACGTGCTGGTTTTTTTCAACTATTAATTTACCACTAGCGCCAATGTGCTGCTTTAAAGGCAGAACAAGTTTTTCAGGCAAAGGGAGTCTGGCTATAGGCGCACTATTAGATAATGATTTCTGCTGAGGAGGATGTACGCCGCCAGGAAATGCCCAAACGGTGCCTTTTTTTATTTGTTCAAGTAACTTTTCCACTCAAACCTCTAATCTATTTGGGTAACTGGAATAGCGTCTAATTGCCATTTCCAGGTTTGTTTTGTTGGTTCAACAGGTAGCATGTCAATACAATCGACCGGACAAGGTTCAACGCACAAATCGCAGCCAGTGCATTCGTCAATTAGAACGGTATGCATTTGACGTGTTGCACCCACAATGGCATCAACAGGGCAGGCTTGAATACATTTGGTACAGCCAATACATTCGTCTTCGCGGATATACGCCACTGTTTTAACCGGATCTGCTTGTTCACCGTCAGCGAGGGGTTTAGCCTCAACACCCATCAAATCAGCCAATTTTTTAACTGTCGCATCACCACCTGGAGGGCATTTATTTATTTCATCGCCATTGGCAATGGCTTCTGCATAAGGACGACAGCCCGGGTAACCACATTGGCCGCATTGTGTTTGCGGTAAAATGGTGTCTATTTGTTCTACAACAGGATTACCTTCAACTCGAAAGCGCACTGCTGCAAACCCTAAAATTAATCCGAAAATTAACGCCAGCAAACCCAGCGCTATTAAAGCGTACAACAAGGTCATATTAAAACTTCACTAATCCAGTAAAACCCATGAAGGCCATTGACATTAAACCTGCCGTTATCATTGCGATTGAGGCACCTTTAAATGGGGTTGGTACGTCTGCTGCGGCTAAACGCTCGCGCAATGCAGCAAATAAAACCAATACTAATGAAAACCCCACCGCAGCACCAAAGCCATAAACGGCCGATTGTAAAAACGTGTGATCTTCTTTGATATTTAATAAAGCAACACCCAATACCGCACAGTTAGTGGTTATTAAAGGTAAAAATATTCCCAGTAACCGGTAAAGCGTTGGACTGGTTTTTCTGACAACCATTTCAGTAAATTGTACAACAACAGCTATCACTAAAATAAAGCTCATTGTTTTCAGATAGGTAATATCCAAAGGTAATAAAATATACTCATTTACTAAATAGCTTGTTACAGAGGCAAGCGTTAGCACAAAAGTAGTTGCCAAAGACATACCTATGGCTGTGTCAAGTTTCCCAGACACACCCATAAACGGGCAAAGGCCTAAAAATTGTACTAATACAAAGTTGTTGACTAACACTGTTCCAATTAATAACAAGACGTATTCTGTCATGTGTGCCTCACGCTAATAAAATCCCGTGTATTATCCTTTTTTCTACTGTGATTAACAACACGTTGAGTGATTATCAGTTAAATAAACAACGTTAAATAATGGGCTAATTGTAAAGGGTTAAATTTAAGGGAGTTTGCAATTAAAAAACTGTCAGCATTTTAACGATTGAACAGTCATAAAAGCACACATTAAAAAGTAAAAAAGAGCATAAATGCTCTTTTTTATCATTAAATAGGGTAATTAGTTAGATGTCTTTGGGCTTTTCAATGTAGTAACCTTGAACACCATCTAGGCATAACGTATCTACAATGTGTTTTTCTTCTTGGCTTTCAACGCCCTCAGCAAAAACACTGACGCCAATTCTATGAGCAAGGTCGACCATTAAACGCATAAAGTACTGATTGTTTTTATCGTCCTCTAAACCTCGGGTATAACTTGCATCCATTTTAATAAAGTCTGGTTTTAAATCTCTGAAAAACTTAAATGAGGTGAGCCCGACACCAAAGCGTTCAACAGTAATTCTGGCTCCAACGCGATGCACCATATCAATAAAACGTTTGCTTGCTTTAATGTTTTGTTGGAGACCAAATTCACTCACCTCAAAAATTAACTTAGAAGCAATATGGGTATCTTTAAGCAAACGACGCTCTAACCAAATCATAAATTGGTCACTATGCGCGCTTGAAGGGGTAATATTTAAGCCAAAGTATTTTTCAGATAAATTACTCGATTTTATTCTTTCTAATGACGTTTCTATTATTAACTTGTCAATTTCTATCGCCATATCGAGTTTTTCAGCCATTGCTAAAAATGAAGCGGTAGGCAAAGCTTGGTTTTCTTCTGTTTTGAAGCGGGCTTGAATTTCAGCATAGGCTTTAATGCTTTTGCCTAATGGCATAATATTTTGGATCATTAAATGGACGCTTTTAGACTCGATCACTTCGTTAATCACTTTACGCCAGTTTTGATTACCAAACCCTGCGCTCACATTATTAACAAGATCAGTATCGCGCTGCACATGCCACGCATTAGCTTGCTTAGATTGCGCCATACTCATTGCGTTATCAACGATAGAGAGCAACTCACCTAAAGGTTTGGCTTTTTCGTACCCCACAATACCTGTGTTTGCAACCGAGCTAAGCTCTTGGTTTTGCATATATTGAGTAAAGCGAGATTGTAAGTTTTCACCAAATTTTTCAGCTTCTTTTAACGGGGTATTCGGCAATATAATTATAAAGTCAGAGCTGTTTACTCTAAAAACTTGACTGCCGAAATAGGTGCCACTGATATTTACTATGATATCTGCAACCGACTTAATGTACTCATCACCTTTTTGATAGCCTCGGCTTTGATTAATTGACTGTAACTCACTACAGCGGACAAGTGCTAAAGAGCCAAATGTACTTATTTCGGTGTTTTCTATATTTTTTTCGTAGTAATCAACAAACATATTGCGGTTACCTAATTCAGTAACACCGTCTTTGTAGGCTTCACGTTTAATATCGTGGGCTGCATTTTTTATATTGTCATTTTTACTTTTTAAAAAGTGCGATAAACGATTAAAGCTAGGAACTAAACTTTTCCCTAACTTAGCAAACTCAGGTGAATCAATTTTAGTTGTAAAATCATCACCTAGTTGGTTTTGATTGATATATACATCAATAACATCAGCAACGTTCGTACATATATTGTCGTTAATGTGCTTAACAATGGTTTTCATCAATATAATAGGTATTAGGGCAAGTAGGGTGCTAACAATTAAAATAACAAAAAACGCGGTTTGAAACTGCTCACCCAAGTGAGTAATGTTTAATTTAAATTCAATTTTTATATCGGCGTTATTATTTGTGGCGTACTGAGGACGTACTGAGTTGCTACTAGATTGAATAAGCTCAGCAATAATAGGTAATTGCACTGCATTGTTAACCGAAAATACTTCAACGCCTTGATAGTCTCGTAAAACAAAATATGAAAAGGTTTCACTAGTTGCAAGCGTGTTTTTAAGATTTTCTGCTGATATATCTGTCGCAGAGAGATTTTTAATGTATTGCTCAACGGTCGCTTGTGCATTTTTTTGAGCATTGCCGATGGCATTATCAAAATTTTGGCTAATAAAATAACTACCAGCGGATACAAGTATCAGCCAAGCTAACAATTGTATAAGAATAAGTTTTTTGAAAGCTGCCATTATTTAATCTTTTTATGTCAAATGGGGGAGGACACAACCTCATGATTATTAAACTAATTATAACTCGATATCAATAGTTATCAAATAGTTAGTTTTTTAAGCAAAAAAGTTTTTATTTTAAAAGAAGAATGGTAGAGCAAATTGAAGGGTATGTCTATGTGATTGTAGTAAATTGGCTCCCCCTCCCCGACTC
>NZ_PNCN01000002.1:0-25139 GCF_005886135.1 Pseudoalteromonas sp. S4741
AGTCGGGCTTTTTTACGTATGCAGGAAAGTGAAACATAAAGTTGAAAGGTATTAGGTTAAAGGAAGAGAATTGACCAGAACCGACCCCACGACATGCTACTGCGCTGTCGCTACGAAGTAGTATACCCACTCCAAATACAAGTCAGTGTTTAAGCCATGCGCTATAAGTTTTGAAGTATTATTATCAGCCCTGCTACTCTTTACTGATCTCAGTTATTCACCTTGCACTTTAAACTAGTCCTTAAATTATCATCTCCATGCCTTCATAATGACTCTCCCCGCTGTTTTGCAACGATATTCTGCTATGCTGTCACAAGAAGTAGCACATTCACTCCAAAAGCAAGCAAGACTCGAATGACTTGAGCCTTCTTGTGTTCGTAGGAGTTTACCAGTAATAGCTAGTGTTGTTTGGTGTGCTCTAACAGGGTAAAGAGTGAGGTGTTGGACAGATTTACCCTACAGTATTGTTTCATTGCTGATGACAACCCGTAACTGTACTAATGTGACATAGTTTAATAGCGTTTAATTTGGATATACAAACTAGTAACTGCTACTTTAAAGCTTAACAGGCTCTCGGTGAGCCTTTATTAAGAAATTCGCAAAAACATAGGGAAAACGTTTTAGCTAATAGGTGGCTTATCAGCAATTATTAAAGTAACTACGTTGCTGAAGTAAAATAGATAGGATCAAAAACGCCAACTCAAGGTTGGCGTTTTAATTATCAGGCTAAAGGTGATTATTAAACTTTAGGGCCTGCGTTTTTAATTTCGTCAGATACGTCGTATTTAGCAAAATTTTCTGTGAAATCAGATGCTAGCTTAGCCGCATACTCTGCGTATTTAGCTTTGTCTTCCCAGGTATTGATTGGGTTGAGAAGTTTGCTATCTACGCCCGGTACTGCAACTGGTACGTCTAGGTTTAGCACGTCAATGTGTTGGGTTTCTACATCGGCTAATTTTCCAGATACGATTGCATCCACAACAGCTCGTGTTGTTGGAATATCAAAACGCTTACCAATACCGTAAGGGCCACCTGTCCATCCGGTGTTAACTAGGTAAACTTTAGCGCCGAATTCACGTACACGCTTCATTAGAAGCTCTGCGTATACACCTGCAGGACGTGGGAAGAAAGGAGCACCAAAACAGGTTGAGAATGTTGATTCAATATCGCTAGTAGAACCAATTTCTGTAGAGCCTACTTTTGCTGTGTAGCCACTTAGGAAGTGAAATGCTGCAGCTTCTTCGGTTAGTACAGATACAGGCGGTAGTACACCACTCACATCACATGTTAGGAAAACAACAGCCTTAGGCTCACCTGCGCGGTTTTCAACTTTACGTTTTTCAACGTGCTCTAGTGGGTAAGCTGCACGGCTATTTTGAGTTAGGCTGGTATCGTTGAAATCAGGAACACGGTTTTCATCAAGTACCACATTCTCTAAAATTGTACCGAATCGAATAGCGTCCCAGATAACAGGTTCGTTTTTCTGAGAAAGGTCGATACATTTAGCGTAACAACCACCTTCGATATTAAATACACTACCTGGTGCCCAGCCGTGCTCGTCATCACCGATTAAGAAGCGAGTTGGATCTGCTGATAATGTTGTTTTACCTGTACCAGATAAACCAAAGAATAACGCAGTATCGCCTGCTTCGCCTACATTAGCAGAACAGTGCATTGGTAATACACCTTTCGCTGGTAGTAGGAAGTTTTGCACAGAGAACATCGATTTTTTCATTTCACCCGCGTAGCGCATGCCAGCAAGTAACACCTTACGTTGTGCAAAGTTAATAATAACTGTGCCATCGCTATTGGTACCATCGCGTTCTGGATCACATACAAACGAAGGTACATTCATTACTTGCCACTGAGGGAAGTCTGCTTTGTTGTATGATTGTGGTTGGATGAACATGTTTTTAGCGAAGATATGGTGCCAAGCAGTTTCTGTTGTTACAACCACTGGAAGATAGTGCTCTGGATCAGCGCCAACTTCAAGGTGAGAGATAAAGTGGTCATTGCTTTGCACATGTGCTTCTACACGTGCCCATAACGCGTCAAACTTATCTGCATCGAATGGGCGATTTACATTACCCCATTGGATTTCATTTTCAGTACTTGATTCTTGAACAATAAAACGATCTTTTGGAGAACGACCGGTACGACGACCAGTGTTAGCTACAAAAGCACCATTTGCGGCTAAAGTCCCTTCGCCACGGCTGATAGCGTGCTCGACAAGTTCAGCTGCAGTTAGATCGACAAAACGGGTAGCGCTTGAAGTCATGTTTATACCTAAATTGTGTGAGATTGAACGGGATAGCTCTGGGTCTTAGTAACCTTTAAGCTGCAAATATAGTAACAGATGGATTAAGGATATTCGAGCTTATAAACGCCGTAAAAACATATAAATTAAGAAAAAACATGAATAATTTCAATGATACCGGTGTCATGAAAAATACTCAGCTTGTGATACCGGTGTCATTTTTTAGGCACAAAAAAGCCATAAAAAATTATGGCTATTTTGTGCTGTGTTTTATAAAAGTAGATTAGTTAAATATACTTTTTATATCTTGCTCGTTAAACACATAATCTTTTAAACAGTAATGGCAGCTAATTTTAATCTCACCATTTTTTTCAACATCGTCCAAAAGCGCTTGTTGACCAACATTAACTAAAGCCGTCATCGTTTTTTCGCGGTTACAGCCACATTTAAATTGAATTGGTTGAGGATCAAATACACGTGGATTATCTTCATGATAAAGACGCGTTAAAATAGTATTGGCATCGAGCTCTAATAGCTCTTCATCTTTAATGGTATTGCTGAGTGCTTCTAAGTGAGCAAAATCTTCAATCGACTTTTGTTTATCAACAGGTAGTACTTGTAAAAATAGCCCACATGCTTTGGCGCTTCCCTCTGTGGTGTCGGTTGCAAACCAAAGGCGCGTTTTTAATTGCTCAGATTGCTCAAAGTAGCTTTCTATACATTCACTTAAGGTATCATGCTCTAAAGGCACTATACCTTGGTAACGCTCCCCTTGCGTTGGAGTAATAGTGATAACCATGTAACCTTGGCCTATAAGCTCTCTAACTGTTGACCCTGTCACTTCACTTTGAAGTCGTGCTATGCCGCGCATATTTTGTTGGTCGTCACCGTTAATAACGGCATATTTTACCGGCCCATCACCTTGTAGTTGAACGGCAATTTCGCCTTCAAACTTTAATGTTGCTGTTAATAAACAGGTTGCAACAAGCAGCTCACCTAGTAATGCTTTAACGGGCTCTGGGTAATTGTGTTTAGCAATCATTTCATTGTAAGCGTTGTCTATTTGTACGAGTTCGCCACGAACATCGAGATTGTCGAATAAATAGCGATGAAGTAAATCTTGTTGCATGAGCGGCTATACCTAACTTGATTTCATTTTTAAAAGTTCGCGTCTTTGCTTTTTATCAGGCTTTTTAACCGGATGAGGTGCAAAGAAGCTGTTATTTTTGCGTGCGATAGTATTTTCTTCACGCTTAGCAATACTTGCATCAGATTCTTGATACAAGGTCTGTGCAATGGGGGCGCTTTGGCGCTTTTCAAGTATATTTAATACTGTGACAGTTTTTTCATCAACGCCCTGGGCTAGCTTTATAACTGCGCCAATTTCTACAATTTTACTAGCCTTACTGCGTTGCCCATTATAATGTACTTTGCCGCCTTGTACCATTTCTCGAGCTATTGCACGCGTTTTATAAAATCGAGCCGCCCATAACCATTTGTCCAACCTCACTTTAAGTGCGTCAGCGTTTTCTGAGCTGTCATTGAGTTTAGTTTTCTTTGTCATAAAACATCCCTAGTAAATTAACTGCCTAGGTAAATTATCACGAAACCGTTACCGCATGTAGCTATTGCTTGATAGCTGATACGATAAATAAATTAATCTGTTTACAAAGTTTAATATTAGCGTGCTTGTTGAATGAAAAATGAAAAGGTACTATGGCTGAGTGATTTCGTTATAAATTAAAATAAGAACACTACCTATGGAACAGCACGTTCAACAATTTAAGCAGTTATTAAACCGTTTACCGCATGCGAAATTAAGCGCAATGGTTATGGTTTTAGTTGTTGTTTATATTGCATTTTTATTATCAAAACTGATGTGGCTATTATGGCCGCAGCCAGTAATGTCTCCTCTTGCCCCTATCAGCTATTCTAACCAAGCTGTGGGTGGCAATAACCAGTCTATAGATTCGATCATTGAGCAATTTGTATTTGGTAAAGTAAATGTAACAAAAAACACCAATACTGCTTCGCAAACTAAAGTCATTAATAATGCCCCTGAAACGCGTCTTAGTATTAACTTAACCGGTATTGTTGCTGTTAGTAATGATGATAAGGCGGGAATGGCTATTATTGAATCGCAAGGTCGCCAGACGAGTTATTTAGTAGAGGATGTGGTGCAAGGTACACGTGCAAAAGTATCGCAAATACTCCCAGATCGTGTGATTCTAGATGTAAGTGGTCGCTTTGAAACCTTAATGCTTGATGGGCTCGACTTTACCAAAACAGTGTCTATGCCGGTACTCGCTGCGCGAGATGAGTCTGAAATGGGGCCTTTAGCGCCTTCAGCACAAAGCGATGAACAAATTGATGCCACTGCCAACCTTGAGGTGAAAGAAGCATTAATAGAAACTCGCGAAGAGCTTTTAGAAGAACCTGGCAAGCTATTTGATTATATACGTGTTTCTCAAGCGATGAATGATGGGGAGCTTATAGGTTATCGTTTGAGTCCTGGTAAAGAGCCCGAACTATTTAAACAAATGGGATTACAAAATAACGATTTAGCCGTGGCAATTAACGGTTATCAATTAACAGATTTAAAACAGGCAATGGCAGCAATGAATGAGCTGCGAAACAGTACAGATGCAACTATCACAATAGAGCGTGATGGTGAGCAAATAGATGTACTATTTAGTCTGCAATAACTTAGCTTTGGAGTTTTAACATAATGGTTCAGGTGCTACACCTCAAAAAAATTAAAAAAGGGTTAGCTAAGTATGCAGCACTTTTTTTAGCGGCAAGTATTTCTATGTCGGTTGCTGCTGTTGAATACGCTGCTAACTTTAAGGGCACAGATATTAATGAGTTTATTAATATTGTTGGCAAAAACCTTAATAAAACCATCATTATTGATCCTAACGTGCGTGGCAAAGTAAATGTACGCAGTTATGAATTAATGGATGAGGCACTTTATTATCAGTTCTTTTTAAATGTTTTAGAAGTTTACGGTTATTCAGCCGTCGAAATGGATAACAACATAATAAAAATAGAAAAAAGCTCAGATGCCAAAAAGTCAAATGTGCCATTAATTACTGCTGATAGCCAAGCGCTTGGCGATATGATGATTACACGGGTTGTACGAGTTAAAAATGTCAGCGTACAAGAATTAGGTCCTTTAGTTCGCCAATTTAGCGACCAAAAAGACGGTGGTCACGTTGCTAACTTTAATGCGGCCAACGTAATGATGCTAACTGGTCATGCAGCCTCGGTGAACCGCTTAGTAGAAATTATTCGCTCTGTTGACCAAGCGGGTGATAAGCGAGTCGATATCGTTAAGCTTAAGTTCGCAACGGCTGATGATGTTGTCTCTGTAGTAGAGAATATATACAAAGACAGTGGTAAGGGTAGCGTACCTGAGTTTTTAATTCCTAAAGTAGTGGCTGATGGTCGAACTAATAGTGTGATTGTTAGTGGTGAAGGTCAAGCTCGTACCCGCGCCATTGAGCTTATTAAACGTCTCGACGGCGAACTTGAAAGCCAAGGTAATACCAAAGTATTTTACCTAAACTACGCAAAGGCAGAAGATTTAGTCAAAGTACTTCAAGGTGTGAGTAAATCGCTGGCAGAGGATTCAAAAGGCGGAGCAACCAACAATGCGCGTAGTAGTAATAGAAACGACACGAGTATTGAAGCACACCCAGATTCAAATTCATTAGTCATTACCGCCCAGCCAGATACGATGCGTTCACTTGAATCGGTTATTGAGCGTTTAGATATTCGCCGCGCACAAGTATTAGTAGAAGCCATTATTATTGAAGTAATGGAAGGTGATGGCGTTAACTTTGGCCTGCAATGGATTTCAGAAGAAGGCGGCATGCTGCAATTTAATAATGGTACCACTGTGCCTGTCGGTGCCTTAGCTGTAGCTGCTGAGCAAGCTCGTGATAAAACAATAACTAAAAGCATTATTGGTACTGAGTCAGGTACTGTTACCGAATATGATGAAACAACTGAAGGCGACTACGGCCCGCTTGCATCATTACTTGGTGGTATTAATGGTTTAGCCATGGGAGTGATTAAAAACGATTGGGGCGCAATCGTTCAAGCGGTTTCAACTGACACTAATTCGAATATTCTAGCGACTCCCTCTATTACCACTATGGATAACGAAGAAGCGTCTATTTTAGTTGGCCAAGAAGTGCCAATTATTACTGGCTCGCAAACAGGTAGTAATAATACGAACCCATTCCAGACGGTTGAGCGCCAAGAAGTGGGTATAAAGCTTAAAGTGACACCGCAAATTAATGATGGTTCAGCGGTACAGTTGACTATAGAACAAGAAGTTTCCAGTGTTAGTGGTGCAACAGCAGTTGATATTTCAGTCAATAAGCGCGCAATTAAAACAACCGTGATGGCCGATGATGGCGGCATGGTGGTACTAGGCGGCTTGATAGATGAAGATGTACAAGAAAGCGTGTCAAAAGTGCCATTACTAGGCGACATCCCTATTTTAGGGCACTTATTTAAGTCAACTAATACAACAAAGCGTAAGCGTAATCTTATTGTATTTATCAGACCGACCATTATTCGCGATGGCGTTAGTATGAATAAACTTAGCTTTAATAAATATAACTTTATTCGCGGTGAACAATTTAAAAAACGTGAAGATGGTATTAATTTAATGCCAATGTCAGACACACCTATTTTACCTGAGTGGAATGACGAATTGTTGTTACCACCAACGTATGAAGAGCATTTACGCAAACAAAATGCACAAGAGCGTAATGATGACTAATGCGATAGAAGATATTAATCAAGATGTTGTTCATCCAATTACTCATAGTAATGATGAACAGCTTGCTCAAGATGACTTAATTGAACTGCCTGCAAAACGTTTGCCGTTTTCTTATGCCAGACGAGTAGGTGCGTTACTTAGTAAACATAAGGATAACCGAGTTGTTTACTACCGTGGTGAGCTTGATGTTGATGTATTATTAGAAGTGCGTCGTATTGCAGGACATGGCTTTGCACTTGAGCAACTAGAAGATGATAAGTTTGAGCTATTACTAGAAGCATCGTATCAACGTGACAGCTCAGAAACTCAGCAAATGATGGAAGACATTGGTAATGAGGTTGATTTATTCTCACTAGCTGATGAGCTTCCTCAAACTGAAGACTTACTTGCCGGTGACGACGATGCGCCAATTATAAAGCTGATTAATGCCATGCTCAGTGAGGCAATTAAAGAAGGTGCCTCTGATATTCACATTGAAACATTTGAGCAAGAGCTGGTTATTCGTTTTCGGGTGGATGGCGTACTCAAAGAAGTTTTAAAACCTAATCGTAAATTAGCCTCTTTGCTGGTATCGCGTATTAAAGTAATGGCCAAACTCGATATCGCAGAAAAACGTATACCGCAGGATGGTCGCATTAGTTTGCGTATTGCAGGACGCGCAGTAGATGTGCGTGTATCGACTATGCCATCGAGCTTTGGTGAGCGCGTGGTACTGCGTTTGCTTGATAAAAACAATGCACGTTTAAACCTTGAAGATTTAGGTATGACAGCTCGAAACCGAGAGCTGTTTGCCGACTTAATTAGCAAGCCTCACGGTATAATCTTAGTTACAGGCCCTACAGGCTCTGGTAAAAGTACTACTTTATATGCAGGTATGAGCCAAATTAACTCGCGGGATCGCAATATTTTAACGGTTGAAGATCCCATTGAGTATGAAATCCCAGGTATTGGCCAAACACAGGTTAATACCAAGGTTGATATGACTTTTGCCCGTGGCCTACGCGCTATTTTACGTCAAGATCCTGATGTGGTTATGGTTGGTGAAATACGTGACTTAGAAACCGCTCAAATTGGTGTACAAGCATCGCTGACTGGTCACTTAGTTATGTCTACATTGCATACCAATACCGCCTCAGGTGCAATTACCCGTATGGAAGATATGGGTGTTGAGCCATTCTTATTGTCGTCATCATTACTCGGCGTATTGTCACAGCGCTTAGTACGTACCTTATGCAATAGCTGTAAAGAAGGGCATATTGCAGATGAGCGTGAATGTGAATTACTCGGCGTACCGCTTGATAATGCTCCGACGATTTACCGCGCGGTAGGGTGTGAAGAGTGTAACTTTAACGGTTATCGTGGTCGTACAGGTATTCACGAATTATTAGTTGTCGACGAAACCATTCGTGAAATGATCCACAGCGGTAAAGGTGAGCAAAGCGTAGAGAAATATATTCGTAAACGCAGCCCAAGTATTCGTCAAGATGGCTGCAGCCGCGTACTTGCGGGTAAAACAACGCTTGAAGAAGTATTACGCGTAACCCGTGAGGAAGGCTAACAATGGCGGCGTTTGAATACCGTGCATTAGATGGCCGGGGAAAAGAAAAAAAAGGAATTTTAGAAGCGGATACAGCAAAGCAAGTTCGCCAACTTTTACGCGATCAAAAGCTAACCCCCCTCGAGGTGCTGCCAGCTGCGCAAGATGATAAACAAGTTCGAGGTCAAAAAGCGCCATTATTAGGCTCTTTATTTAAGCCGACAATATCAACGTCAGATCTTGCTTTGATTACACGTCAACTTGCAACCCTAATTCAGTCAGCCTTACCCGTTGAGGGTGCCGTGATGGCGGTTGCTGAGCAGTGTGAAAAACCACGGCTAAAACGTATGTTAATGTCTGTGCGCTCTAAAGTGGTGGAAGGGTATACGCTTGCTGATGGGATGAGTGAATTTCCGCACGTATTTGACGATTTATACCGTGCAATGGTGGCCGCAGGTGAAAAGTCAGGTCACTTAGATCAAGTACTTAACAGATTGGCTGATTACACCGAGCAACGCCAACACATGCGTAGCCAAATTACGCAAGCGATGGTGTATCCCATTATTTTGGTCGTGTTCGCTATTGGTATTGTTTCAGTATTATTAGGTACTGTGGTGCCTAAAATACTAAAAACGTTTGAAAAAACCAAACAAGTATTACCTTGGACAACCGAATGGGTCATGGCGGGTAGTCATTTTGTACAAAACTATTGGTTTGTTAGTTTATTAGCGATCACAGCGATTGCTATTGGAATTAAATATGCACTTAAAAAGCCTAAAGTACGGTTTTGGTGGGATGCAAAAGTATTACATATGCCAGGCATAGGTAAGGTTGCCAGAGGGATTAACACGGCGCGCTTTGCCCGTACATTAAGTATTTTATCGTCAAGCTCAGTGCCGCTACTTGAAGGAATGCGTATTTCAGGCGGGGTGTTGGTTAACGAAAAAATAAAGCAAGCAGTGGCTGATGCCGCAGAAAGAGTTAGTGAAGGGGCGAGTCTTCGTGCTTCACTACAGCAAACTAAGTTGTTTCCACCAATGATGCTACATATGATAGCCAGTGGTGAAAAGTCCGGTGAACTTGAGCAAATGTTAGAGCGTGCTGCTAACAATCAAGATCGCGAGTTTGAAAGTATGGTTAATGTGTCATTAAAATTATTGGAACCGGCAATGATTGCGTCTATGGCAGTGATTGTGCTGTTCATAGTAATGGCAATTTTGCAGCCAATTATGGCAATGAACAAGGCCGTAGGTCTTTAAGTATTTTTTATATTAATGATTTAAACAAATCATTTTTGCTTAGTGTTTTTAGAATAACGAGGTAATAACGTGAATAAACAATCAGGTTTTTCTTTATTAGAAGTCATGGTGGTACTGGTTATCATCGGTATGATCATGTCGATTGTGGCACCTAATATTATGGGCCAGCAAGAAGAAGCGGCTATTGATAAAGCGCATTTAGATATTCAGCAGTTAGAAGATGCTATGAGTTTGTACAAGCTTAAAAATAAAAGCTACCCAAGTACAGAGCAAGGTTTAGAGGCATTAGTTACTAAAACCAGTATTGAGCCCATTCCTAAGCGTTTTCCTGATGGTGGCTTTATTAGCAAGTTACCAGAAGATCCATGGGGTAATAATTACCAATTAATCAGTCCTGGAGAAATAGGTAAATTTGATATCTTTTCGATGGGTCCAGATGGCGAACCAGCCACCGAAGATGACATTGGTAATTGGGATGAAGATAAGCAGTAATGACCAATAACTTTACCATGCACTTAAACATAATACATTGGGGCTTGCCATGCAGGTAAGCCCTAAGCACCTGAGTGCAAAGCATTATGGTTTTAGTTTAATAGAAATTTTAGTGGTATTGGTGATCATCGCCTTTGCCACCAAAATGGTGGTATACAGCTTAGATGGCGGCGCTGAAGAAGCGTTAGACAAGCAAGCAAATAGGCTGCATACCACCATTAATGCCGCATCGGAATTTGCGGTGCTTAATCAAATAGAATTAGGCCTTTTAGTTGAGCAAAATACGCTTGAATTTTTAGTTTTTGATGGCGAAAAATGGATTAGCTTTGATCGTGAAGCTTTATTTAAGCCAATTGAGATCGAACCCCAATTTAAATTAACACTTAATCTTGAAGACCTACCTTGGGCACAAGATAACTTACTAGAGCAGTCAAATTGGCGTGAGCTAATGAGTGGTAACAATGAAGATAGTTTATTAGAGCTTAAAAAGTTAAAAGTACCGCAAGTACTTATTTTATCCTCTGCCGATGTAAGTGCGTTTCAGCTCATGCTTGAATTAAAAGATCAGCCAGAGCCGGTGTACTTTATTGAAGGTAAATTTGCAGCCCCAGTCGATTTTCGTCGAGAGCCCCAATAATGAAAAAATACCACGGGTTTACATTATTAGAAGTCTTAGTTGCACTGAGTATTTGTGCCATGGCTGGTATTGCGGCAATGCAAGCAACCGGTGAGCATATTCATCACTTATCAAGTATTGAAGAACAAACGTATGGCTCATGGGTCGCTGAGAATGTATTGGTAGAACAACGAACGAAAGGCGAAAAATGGCAAGGTAAAAATGGTACCCGCGGCAGTGAGATGATGGCGGGTATTGAATGGTTTTGGCGCCAAGATGTTGTGCCCACTGCCGACAAGAGCTTTGTAAAAGTCACTATTAATGTGTTTACGGATGATAAGTATGAAAATTCAATTTATGAGTTAAGCACTTACTTAAATAAAGGTAAGCCTTAAGTGAAGCAGCGCGGTTTTACATTATTAGAAGTGATGGTGGCACTGGGTGTGTTGGCGTTTGTGATTATGGCCACCCACCAAATACTTGATACCACAACGCGAGCTAAACAAGCATCAGATGAAAAAATTGCTGAACTAAATAGCTTACAAACTGCATTTAGATTGATGGATCAAGACTTTAGCCAAATGACTAAACGCCAAGTACGTAATGAAGCTGGAGATTTTCAAGAGGGATACTTACTTGCTGGACGCTACATTATAGAAAGCCAGCTTGATGGTATTGCCTTTGTACGTGATGGTTGGATGAATCCCATTAACTTACTTCCTCGCTCAGAGTTACAAGCTGTTGGTTATCGCGTCATTGATGACAAGTTAGAACGCGTATATCGCATTTATGTTGATCAACTCGATAATATGGAGCCTCGTAGCCAAGTTGTTTTAGCTGACGTAGAAGAGCTTAAATTTGAGTTTTTAGATGGTAACGCAGAGTGGCAAGAAAACTGGCAAATTAAGGCGTTACCTAAAGCGGTAGCTGTAACGTTAAAGCAAATGAACGCAGAACCAATTAGGCGTGTGTTTTTAGTGCCAGGACTCGGTAAAGAGCTACCTAAACCAGTAACAGAGGGGACTAACCCGTCGCAACCTAATGGCCGAGGTACGCCTTGATGAACCAACAATCTTCGCGCGGCGCGGCTTTGGTTATTGTATTATTTATTGTCGCGCTTGCAGCTATTTTAGCCGTTGAAATGAGTGCTAATTTAATGGTGCAAGTACAAAGAAGTACTAACTTACAAAGTCAGCAACAAGCGAAATGGTATGCCTATGGTGCTGAAGAATTAGCTATTAAAGGCTTAATTCAAAGTAAAAAAGACGATCCAGAAAAAACCACCTTAGCGCAGCTGTGGGCAAAGCAAGGTGATGTAAAGTACCCTGTTGAGAACGGCACGTTAAGCGGCCAGTTGACTGATTTACAAGCGTGTTTAAATTTAAACGCGCTTGGGGTTGAGCCAGACCCAAATAGCGGTAATAAAACGAACCCTGCACATAAAGCGTTGTTTGCTATTTTAGAAAATATAGATGATTTACCCAGTGATGAATCAGAAGAAGGGATGGCCGACAGTGTGTTTGATTGGCTTGATGAGAACAGTATAACCTATCGCTCAGGAGCTGAAGAAGGCGAGTATTTATCGCGTCAGTTTCCATATATGACGGCTAATAGCTTATTTGCATCGGTGTCTGAACTGCGTTTAATTAAAGGGTTTAATCCTTTGGTTATGGAAAAAGTGCTGCCTTTTGTCTGTGTGATCCCAGGTAGCACATTACTTTCAATCAATGTTAATACAATCACTGAAGAGCAAGCATTATTACTCAGTGGCTTAATAGATGAACTTAGTGTTTCAGGCGCTCAAGCGGTAATTGCAGCGCGTCCTGAAAATGGTTTTGATAATATTGAAGAGTTTTTTGAATCTGTATTACAACAAGGTGGTAAAAACATCAAAGCAGTAGAAAAACTTTTTAGTGTGAAAAGTGAATATTTTAAATTACAAACGCAGGCAAAATTTGTTGATTTGCGTTTTTCGATGACCACATTACTGTATGCCAGCAATGGCGAGGTAACGATACTGGCGCGAAAATTTGGAGGCGTACAGTGACAGAGATACTGTTGATCCGCACGGGTCAAACCGAACAAGACTTACTTAACTGGTTAATATACTCACCACAAGAACAAGAAATAATAGCCAGTGGCGAGTTACAAAATGCCAGCCAGTTAAGTGAGTTAACTGAAAAAGCATCAACCCGAGAGCTCGTGGTACTTTTACCATGCGACCAAGTGCAATTAAAAACGGTGATACTGCCAACTAAATGGAACCGTAAGCTAGAGCAAGCACTGCCTTATATGCTCGAAGAGGATATTGCCTGTGATATAGACGATATCTATATAGCGCTAGGGGAACCGACAATGGTTGAAGCGCAGCATGCAATTAGGGTTGCGCTAATGAACCGTGATTGGTTTGAGCACTGGTTAGAGGTGTTTGAGCAACACCAGCTCAGTGCTCATAAAATAGTGCCAGATGGCTTGTTATTGCCCAGTGCAGAAGAGCCTTGTGTAGCGGCAATTGAGCTCAACAAGCAATGGCTATTTAAAAAAGGTGACTGGCATATCGGTGCGGTTGAAAGCAGCTGGTTAAAGGAGTATCTAACGGCTTTAGGTAACCCTGATATAAAACATTACAGCCCTGCAGAGCAATTTCCCGAAACGCTTACCTTGCATCCGCAAACCAGTGACTATGAGCTGCCGTTAGCATTATTTGCTAAGCAGTTAGATCAGCTTAAATTTAATTTGCGTCAAGGGCCTTACACGATTAAAAAGAAAACGGCTTTATGGTGGGGTTACTGGAAAAGTGCCACCATAATTAGTGTTATTGCTTTGCTATCGAGTGTGGCTATTAAAGCGGTTGAATTACATCAGCTTGATTCGCAGCTTGAGGTAGCTAAATCACAAGTAGTAGAGCGATTTCAAAAAGCCTTTCCAGGCACGCGGGTGCGCCCTCACTTAATTAAAAATCAAATACAGGGAGCACTGGATAAAGTACAAGGTACGAGCGATGCTGGCTTTTTAGATTTAACCAGCAAGCTGGTGAGTGTATTTTCACAAGTGAGCGAATTTACACCGCAAACCTTACGTTTTGATAAGCGCCGTAATGAATTACGTATTCGTGCTCGTGCAAAAGACTTTCAAACCTTTGGTAAGGTTAAAGCCATTCTTGAGCAGCAAGGTGTGACTGTTGAGCAGGGGTCGTTAAATAATGATGGTGATTATATCGTCGGCGAAATTAGACTGCGAGGTGCACAATGAAACAACAGTTCATGAAATATTGGGGTTCATTAAAAGAACAAGAGCAGCAGTTAATAATGGTTGCGGGTGGTGTATTTATTATTTTTGTTTTGGTAATGGGTATATTTAGACCCTTAAATACGGCAATAGAAAATGCGCAACAATCACAAATAAAACAACAAGAATTGCTAGCATGGGTAGACGACAGTATCGTTAAACTTAAAGCAGCAGGAAAAGCGCAAGCGGTGAGCAATCAAAACCTCAGCCAAATAGTGAATAATACGCGCGGTCGTTACAGCATTAATATTAGTAAAATGCAGCCAAATGATAATTCACTTCGTTTAACACTCGACTCAGTGGAGTTTAATCAATTAATCCAATGGATTGACGAGCTGGTTAATCAGCATGGTTTAAGCGTAGAAAATTTAGATTTAAGCCAAGATGATAAATCCGGTTATGTACGCGTTAGCCGTTTAGTATTAGAGAAGTAGTTAATGAAAAAAATAATAATTTTATCCATCGTTTTTGTAATTAGCTTTCTTGTTTTTAGCGTTATAAAATTGCCCGCTGCAGTGGCTTTAAATTTTGCTAAACCTTACTTACCTGCGCAGTTAGAGGTAGGGCAAACTTTTGGTACGCTATGGCAAGGTCAAATAATGCAGCTTCGCTTTCAAGGTGAACAGTTGAATAATGTACGTTGGGATATATCAGGCTGGTCAATCTTTAAAGCTCAAGTGAATACTAACTTACGTTTTGGTAATCCTCGCGAACGTGATGACATTTCTGGGTATGCAGATATTAGTTATTCTCTTACAAATGATGAACTTAGAATAACTGATACTGTAGTGCGTTCAACGGTTGAGCGCACTATGCAGCGCATTGATTTACCGTTACCGGTTACTGCTAAAGGACGCGTTATTTTAGAGCTCGATGAGTATGTTTCAGGCGCTCCTTATTGCCAATCATTACAAGGTGAAATAGCCAGCCCTGATATTGATGTGCAAGGACTAGCTGGCTGGTTTAATATAGGCGATTTAAGCGGTAAACTAAGTTGTAAGTCGGGCGATGTAGCCATACTTATCGAGCCAAATAATAGATTAGGGTTAGAGGCTGATGCTACACTAAAAGCCAATTTTGATTTTAAAGTAGCGGGATATGTTAAACCTGATCTCACTTTACCGAAAGAAGTCCATGACGCGGTGAAGTTTTTAGGTAGACCAGATAACCAAGGTCGGTATCCACTTAAATTTTAATATTTTACAAAAAAGAGTTTTAATGCAAATACCTCAGTTTACTGAGCAGCACGCCAAGCTGCTCAGCGAGTTTTTAACTACCCAGCCTGGCGCTATGAGCCTTATTCAAAGCCAAGGTTATTTATTTGGCACTATTTGTTCACCTGAGCCATTAGAAGTACATCAATGGTTAGAGCAAATTCTCCCTAATACCGCGAATGACCTTGATGAAGACATGTTGTTTTTGTTTATGGCATTACATCACCAAGTAAGTGAACAAGTATTTGAACTTGGTTATAAGTTACCCGCTGAGTTTGACCTTGAGTTTTGTCAGCAGTGGTCTGCAGGTTTTTTAACTGCAAGCCAAACGTATACTCATAAGTTACTTCAGAGTGAGCAACTAGATATTCAATACAAGCAAGCGCTTGAAAGTGCACAGGCGACTCTTAGCTTTTTTGCATTAGATAAACCAACGATTGCACAGATTGCACAGCAAAATAATATCGATGAATTACATTTGTGTGCGCAGCAGTATGAATTAATGGGCGACTTTGCGTTAGGTTTTGCTGAACTTATAGAAATTGTCGCGCTTAATAGTGGTTTGTATACCGATGAAGGGTGGGATGAATAAGTAGTTACAGCCTTAAGCGCCAATCTCTAATTCAATATCAGTGCAACCTTGTTTGCACTGTATTACTCCCTTACCAGGTTTGCTGGTGGCTAAATTTAACGTTAATACACCCTGGCAATGCTCACATTTGATTGTTTTACCTTGTGCCAACTGCTTAAGCATAGTGCGATGTTTGTGAAATGAGTTACTTGCTTTTTTATTTAATCCAGAAAAATCCATTATTTCACTCTCGATTGCGCTAATGACTCTTTGATAATGCGACATACCGTTGTTAAACGTTCTGAATAAAAGTAAAGGTTTAGATCGCCTTGACGACAATAGCGTAGTTCAAACAACTTTACTGACTCATCATTGGTAAACGTTTTATTAATATAGTCTTCTTCGGATCTTGAAAGTGCTAACTGTTTATTGATTTTGTTTCTTGTCATGGTTGCGACAGGAAAACGATCAACTTTAGTTGTGCTGCTTAACAAGCCTATACCATCACCGAGTAAGCGCTCACGAGGCTCTTTTACCAAGGGGTGATCAATGGTAAAAAATGCTAGGATCACAACCACTAGTATAAAAAATTTCTTCATAAATACACAAACCTTGATCCAAACAACACGTTAGTAGCCGGCAAGTGTAATAAAATACACCTTAAAAGCAAGTCACAAGTTGAATAAATTATTAGCAATCTAGTCAGTAATTTTAGCCAATATGCGTATAATAAGGGGAGTAATTAGATATTTCTGAAATATCTGAAAGTATACAAGTGCGACCTAAAGCGTATTATGTTTAGCATGTAAGTTGCTACACTTAGGCGAAAAGTACAAAAAGATTGCTGAATTTTTATTTCCTAGCGGCGTTGAGGAACTTCAATGGATAAGCAAATTAAAGTAAAAAACATACCAACAGAGGTTAAGATCCAAAAACCCGATCTGAGCCGACAAGAAGATAGATTTAACCCACGCAACCGTATTTATGTGCGTGCTGTTTCAGGGCTCCATCAATTACTAAGACAACGTATTGGCTTTTTAGGCATGCTGGCGTTTATGTTATTGCCCTGGATCAACTTTAACGGTCAACAAGCTGTTTTATTTGAGCTAATGGAGCAAAAATTTAATATTTTTGGCTTAACCCTGTGGCCACAAGATTTCACCATTCTTGCATTTATATTTATGCTAGCAGCGTTTGCCTTATTTCTGGTTACCACTTTTTATGGTCGAGTGTGGTGTGGCTATACATGTCCGCAAACAGTATGGACCTTCATTTTTATTTGGTTTGAAGAAAAGTTTGAGGGCAGCGCTAACCAACGTAAAAAGTTAGATCAACGGCCGATGGATTTTGACAAGTTCTGGCGTAAAACAGCTAAACACACTAGTTGGGTACTATTTTCTTTATATACTGCGTTAACGTTTGTTGGTTACTTCACGCCTATTCGCGAACTACTGCCTGAATTTGTTACCTTTAATGTGGGCGGTTATGCCTTAGTTAGTATTATTGTATTTACTATTTGTACTTATGGTAATGCGGGTTGGATGCGCGAAATTATGTGTTTACATATATGCCCATACTCACGTTTTCAGTCAGCAATGTTTGATAAAGACACCTTTACTGTAAGCTACGATGAAGCGCGTGGTGAAAACCGCGGGCCACGTTCGCGTAAACAAGACCCAAAAGAGTTGGGTTTAGGTGACTGTATTGACTGTAACTTGTGTGTGCAGGTTTGCCCAACCGGGATCGATATTCGTAATGGTCTGCAATATGAGTGTATAAATTGTGGTGCTTGTATTGATGCCTGTGACGGCGTAATGGATAAAATGAATTACCCTCGGGGCCTTATCTCTTACACCACCGAGCGTAATTTAGAAACACCGGAGAATAAAACCCATCCGCTGCGCCCAAAGCTGATTGGTTACAGTGTTATTTTAATCTTACTTACCGGTGCGCTGGTTGCTAATATCGCCATGCGTAAAACCATGGACTTTGATATTATTCGCGACCGCAATCAGTTGTATCGTGTCGATTTTAATGGTTTAGTTGAAAACACCTACACCTTAAAAGTAATTAACAAAGCACAATACGAGCAAACATTCTCTATTGATGTAACCGGGTTAGATAATTATAAATACTTAGGTGATACTACCTTTACAGTAAACGCTGGTGAATCGCATAATGTACCGCTATCACTGGTAATGGATCCTTATGATTTAAAAGCGCCAATGACCGAGTTTAACTTTGTGTTGTCGCCAATAAACGAGCCCGATAATAAAATATCGCAGCCAAGCAACTTTTTTAAGGCACGATAAGTCGCTTTATTAAAGGCAAACGAGCACTGTTATTAACAAAAAAGCGGGATATTCCCGCTTTTCTTTTTATATAAGAAGTATATGAGTAAATTTAGCTTTATTGACTTAACCCCAGATCTTATTTTGGATGCCATAGAAAGCGTGGATATTTATGCTGAGTCAGGGTTGTTAGCGCTAAATAGCTACGAGAATCGGGTGTATCAATTTGTGGCCGAGGGTGCAAAGCGTTACGTCGTTAAGTTTTATCGCCCTGAGCGCTGGAGCAAAGCGCAAATTCAAGAAGAGCATGACTTTGCTTTTGAGCTAGCCGCCGCTGGAGTACCGGTGGTGGCGCCAATAAAACACAATGGGCAAAGCTTGTTTGAACATCAAGGGTATTTATTTACTTTGTTCCCAAGTGTAGGCGGGCGTTTATTTGAGGTGGACAATTTAGATCAACTCGATGTGCTCGGGCGTTTAATCGGTCGTATGCATCAAGTAGCCAAAACGAAACCCTTTACCCAAAGACCGACCATTACTTGTGATGAATATTTAGATACAGCTAAAGTTCATTTACAAAAAAGTAAGTTAGTCCCTATGGGATTAGAGACTTCCTTTTACACTATTTTAGATTTAGTCATTGCCCAAGCGCAGCTGCAATATAAAAATGTAGATAGTATTCGCTTACACGGAGACTGCCATGCTGGTAATATTTTATGGGCTGGGGATGCGCTGATGTTTGTTGATTTAGACGATAGCCGCCAAGGACCTGCAATTCAAGATTTATGGATGATGCTCAGTGGCGATCGACAAACACAGCTGTTACAGTTAGACACTTTAGTGAATGCGTATGAAGAGTTTTGTGATTTTGATCACTCACAACTGAAGCTGATCGAACCGCTTCGCGCCATGCGTATGATTCATTACATGGGTTGGGTTGCAAAACGTTGGAGTGATCCTGCTTTTGTACGGAACTTTTCATGGTTTGCAGATGACAAATACTGGGAGCAACAAATTTTAGCACTTAAAGAGCAGTTTGCAGCTTTGCAAGAAGCCCCGTTAAAATTATTGCCATAATATTTTTATTTTAAAAGAAGTATAACGAGATATTCATGCTTAAAAAATTAAAACTAAGTTTACTGATCCTATGTTTACCTTTTGCAGCATTAGCTGCTAACTTTGAAGCGGGTAATCAATACACTGTAATTGATGTTGAAAAAAGTAAAACGCCAAACGTAACCGAATTCTTCTCTTTCTATTGCCCGCACTGTTTTAAGTTTGAGCCGGTAGCAAAAGGGATTGCAGAAAACTTACCTGAAGGGGCTGAGTTTGTAAAAAATCATGTTAACTTTTTAGGGGGCGTTTCACCACAAGCGCAAAGTAATTTAAGCTTTGCTTACTTAATCGCAAAAAAGCATGGTCAAGCCGAAGCAGTAACAGCGCAAATTTTTAAAAGCATCCATATTCAGCGTGCACCATTAACAGAAATTAAAGACGTTAAGAAGTTATTAGAGCTTAACGCAATTGATAACAGCACATTTGATAATGATATTGCTAGTTTGCCTATCATAGCAGCTGAACGTGCCATGCAAGATAAGCAGAATAAATATTCTGAGCTTGGCGCATTAACTGGCGTACCTACATTTATCGTAAATGACAAATATAAAATCAATATTAATACAATCAAGAGCCAACAAGAACTTGATGAGTTAATTAGCTTTTTACTAAAACTATAATTTTTGGAGCACCATAATAATGATCAAATTAGTTAAAGCAGGGTTACTTGCTGTATTACTCCCTTTAGCTGCAACCAGTTTTGCTGCCACTTACGAAGAGGGCGTGCATTACGATGTCGTCTCTGATCGTGCAACCAGAAAACCAGAAGTAAAAGAGTTTTTCTCTTTTTACTGTCCTGCATGTAATAACATGGAACCACTGCTGGCCGAAATCAAACCTAAGCTAGATAAAAACGTAAAGTTTAAGAAAAGCCATGTAGATTTTGTGGGTGTACGTGACCCAGAACATCAAACCATGATCAGCCAAGCATTAGCTACAGCTGAAGTACTACCTCAAAAAGATAAAATTATTTCAGCGATGTTTGATCATATCCATGCAAAGCGTGCACGATTTAATGAGTTGGCAGATGTAAAAGACGTATTCTTAGCGCAAGGCGTAGATGGCGACAAGTTTGATAAATTATTTGAAAGCTTCTCGGTACGTACACTTAGCTCTAAAATGAAACGTGACCAAGATTACTTTAAAGGAAAAGGGGCACTGCGTGGCGTTCCAACATTTATTGTTAATGGTAAATATAAGCTTAACTTAGGTGGCGAGTCAGGTATTTCATCGCCAGAAGATGTAAGCGCACTTATTAACTACTTAGCAAATAAATAAGTAGTTTAGTGAAATAAAAAAGCTCCGAAAGGAGCTTTTTTATTTTTACAACGTGCGCTGTTTAATGCTTTTTTTATTTACGTTGTAAAAACACACCAGATTCAATGTGGTGTGTATAAGGGAACTGATCAAATATTGCAAAGCGCTTAACCTCATGGGTTTGCGTTAAGTGATCAAGGTCGCGCTCTAATGTGTCTGGGTTACATGATATATAAATAATATTCTCATAGTTAGCCACTAAGTCACACGTAAGCGTGTCCATGCCTGCTCGAGGCGGGTCGACTAAGATGGTTTGGCAGTTGTAACTACTAAGGTCAATGCCATCTAGGCGAGAGAAAGTACGCTCGCCTTTCATTGCCTGAGTAAACTCTTCGCTCGACATGCGAATAATATCTAAGTTAGTTACTTTGTTTTGAGCAATATTATATTGCGCTGAATGCACAGACGATTTTGATATTTCTGTTGCCAGCACTTTATTAAATGAGCCCGCAAGTGCAATTGAAAAGTTTCCGTTACCACAATACAGCTCTAGTAAATCATTGTTTAGTGGTTTACATAACTCTTGTGCCCACTCCAACATCTTAATATTTACCTTCGCATTAGGCTGAGTAAAGCTATTTTCTACCTGCTGATAGATTAGCTCTTGGCCATTCACCATTAAGCGCTCAGTAATAAAGTCATCGCCCAATTTTTCTTTTTGCTTACGTGCACGGCCAATAAAGTCAATTTTGTACTGGCTACTTAGTTTTTCTTTTAAGGCATTGATCTCAGTTAACCAGTGTTCATCAAGTGGCTTGTGATATAGCAAGCTCACTAAAATTTCACCACTGAGGGTTGATAAATAATCTATTTGAAATAATTTACGACGCAGTACTTCGCAGCCTTTTAAATTTTCAATCATCACCTGCATAACTTCACCTACTAAAGGAGCTGCAGGGTCAAAGGTATCAACACGTATTTTATCTTTTGTTTGTTGATCAAACATAATATGAAACAGATCGTCACCATCGTGCCATACTCTAAATTCTGCACGTTGGCGGTAGTTAATGGGCTCAGAGCTAAATACTTCTAACTGTTTTACACCGAAACGTTGAAACTGCTCTGTAATACGCTGCTCTTTTTCATTTAATTGTGTATCGTACTGCGTGGTATCTATATTTATAACTGCCATTAACGGTATAACCTTATCGTTGAGATCTGTTTATCGGCGCTATTGTAGGGGGCGAAGCGTATTTGTCTAGTTTTGATCAAATATAGTGAGCTTTTTTTGAGCATTTTACTACAGTATAGGCTTTCTTGGTCGATATAAGAGTAAGTCTAAATAGGAGTCCTCTCATGAAAATAGGTAACTTTAGTTTTGTTCCAAACAGCAATGCCAATAAATACAATACTAAACAAGCAATGCCACAGCCTAAAATAGACTCGCCACCAACTAGTTATCAGCAACGAGGAAAAGAACTGGCTGCTGCCATATTAGGTGACAAAATGGCAAAAGAATTAGGTTTGCCGGTTGCTGAAACGAAAAAAGACAAACCACTGTTTGATTTTAATGAAGTCGTAAAAAATGTTTTAGACTTTGTTACAAGCTCGGTAAAAAAAGCCAAAGCCAATGGTGCCGATAACGACAAACTGCAAGATATGCTAAATCAGGCACGTAAAGGAGTGCAAACGGGTGTTGATGAGGCTGTGGATGAACTAAAAGGCATGGGCGTATTTAATCAAGAACTTGAAGAGGGTATTGATAAATCTAAAGAGGGTATCTTTAAGGGCCTCGATAAATTTGAGCAGAACTTATTTAACCCACAACCTGCAAGCGTAACTGTAAGTCAGGCGCAATATGTAAGTTTAAGCAATAGTGCTGATTACACATTCACCACAGCAGAAGGTGATGAGGTGAGTATTAGCTTTGCAGATGCTTATCAATCGCAATCATCTAGTCGCTATCAACAAACAGATGATTCACAATCATTTAGTACGCAATTTTCTGAATCCCGTGAGCTCTCTTTCTCGATGTCAGTAAATGGTGAGCTTAATGAAGACGAGCAGCAAGCCATAAATGATTTAATGGCAGAGTTACAAGATGTCAGTAAAACCTTTTTCAGTGGCGATTTAGACAAAGCATTTGAACAAGCCCAAGAACTCAGTTTAGGGAATGAACAGCTGGTGGCATTCTCAATGGACTTACGTCAAAGCAAAACCGTTGCTGCCATTAAAGAGTATGAACAAATTAAGCCAACATCAGAAAAAGCCATTGCCGAAAGTGTTGCCCCTTTTAATGATGATCTAAAATCGGCTTACTCTAAAGCGCACACCCTAGGATTAGAAAGCCAGCTATCAGGTATCATTCAATGGCTAAATCAAGATCAACAAGAAATAGATAAACTGGTTGATTACACTAACACCATGTTTGAAAACTTAGATAAATTAAGCGCCGCTACTGCAAAGCTAGGCACTGAGTAAAACTACTTTCTTTTACAAAAGCCACATGGCAAACTGCCGTTCTTAGTAAAGAGTAGGAATGGTAGTTTGTCAGCGCACATCATGGTATTTGATTCAGGTATAGGTGGAACCACCGTGCTTGAGCATATTCAGCAAAGCATTCCTCATGCTCAATACAGCTATTTTATGGATAATGCATTATTGCCATATGGCGCACAGTCGCAACAAACCATCATTAATCGACTATGTGGATTGATTCAATTTATTAAAGATGAGTCACTAAATGTCGACTTAATTGTTATAGCCTGCAATACCGCCTCAACATCAGCGTTAAGTGCGGTACGTCAAATAACAGACATTCCTATTGTTGGGGTAGTACCTGCAATTAAACCCGCAGCGCAATTAACGCAATCAAAACATATAGGTTTATTGGCAACTCCCGCAACGGTATCAAGCCCGTATACTGATGCACTTATAAAAGAACATGCCTCATCGATAACCACAAGTTTATATAGTAGTGTTGAACTGGTTACTTTGGCAGAGACTCTCTTTTTTACCCAGCACTTAGATCTCGATAAGTTGCACACTGAGTTAGACCGATTAAATATTAATAAAGATATCGATGTACTGGTATTAGGCTGTACTCACTTTCCTATTTTAGCTAAACCAATTAGTGATTACTTTAATACGCAAGTACAGTTATTAGACTCTGGTGCGGCCATTGCTAAGCGAGTTAGTTATTTACTCAAATTAAGTAATAATCAAGCAGGCATAAAAAAGCCGCTGCACTATTATGCAACGGCTGATGTATGTAGTGATAAATTAGCGGTCAAGCAAGTTACACTGTTTGATCCGACTCTGAACGATAAGAGTTAGAATCATCTTCTTGTTTTTGTTTTGCTTCACGTACTTTCAAAGTACGTTGTTGAAACTCACTATCGTTTAGTTTAGCAATTGCATTATCAGCATCTGCTTGTGCCATTTCAACAAAGCCAAAACCGCGACGCTTGCCAGTATTCTTATCTTTTAACAAACGAACGTTAAATACTTTGCCTTGCTCCTCAAATAAAGTACGAACTACACCTTCATTTGCACGATAAGGAAGATTGCCAACATAAAGTGTTTTTGTTTTTACTTCGGCTTCTTCTGTACTTACTGATGACATTGCAGCAATAACAAGTCCACCAATTAATAAACCGGCACCGAATAGAAGTGCAGGGTCTAATGCTAGGCTTGCAAGCGCAAACTTAACGATAACAAAACCAACAACAGCAAGAATAACTGCGAAGATAAAAGATTTTTGATCGGGTAATTTCATTTTGATCTACCAATAAACAGGAAATAAACATTAATTTAACATTGTGAACTTGCTATCTTAACGTCTTAATTGAACATAGCAATGAAATTTATAGCAAATAGTTAATAAGAGTGTAAAAAACAACCGATAGTAAGGCGTATCTTTACTATTTTAGCCTCGTTTGTTTGAAACTTGAGCAAACGGTAAAAAGATCTAAAAAAAAGGTTGATCTGTTTTCGGATCTCCCTATAATGCGACCCCACTGAAACGGCAGAACGCAACGCATAGCGAGGCATGAGCTACTCAGAGAGTTAAGTAAAACTTAAGTTTAAATCATCGAAAGAAAGTTTAAAATTAAGTGTTGACTCGAAAAATAAAGGATGTATTATACGCATCCCTAGCGACAACGTCGCAACGTTCTTTAACAATATAAAGCAATCATCTGTGTGGGCACTCGTACAGGTTGAGTTCTAACAGTGAAGCTTAGTTTACTAAGTGACGCAAACAAATTTAGAGTCTCAATGTGATTTCTCGAAAGAGAAACTGAGTGACCAACAGAATAGTTACTTTTAGTAATTATTCAGCACAGTCAATTCAATATCGAAAGATATTAAATAAATTCAGAATTCATTGAGCTGTCGAAAGACATAAAACTTTTTAATTGAAGAGTTTGATCATGGCTCAGATTT
>NZ_PNCN01000020.1:0-41967 GCF_005886135.1 Pseudoalteromonas sp. S4741
ACCTACATCCATGTAGGCAACAAAGAGTAAATCGCCCCTAGGCAGAACCCTTCGGGCAGCGCCTGTTTGGCATTGATGCTACGTTATCGCCTATTTATGGGGAATAACCACACCACATAGGCGCTGCCTTGACTAAATACCAAACAGACTGCTGCAAATTTAACCTTGAAAGGTCAACAGACCCTAGAAGAACCTCACTATTTAAGTTGTTTATTCCAAATAACGCACTAAACTTAAAATTAAAGATAAAAATGCATTATCCTTATGAGAATATTTTTAATCGCTGCCTTAGTACTATCATTTTTCACTTACGCACAACCTGCGCCAGTAACCTATACGGTCGACAATAAAAATATCACACTTCCCGGAGAGAAATACAAAAGCGGCTATGGCTATAATTTAAAGGCTGATACCGTCCTTCGTTTAGTTACACTTAATTGGCCCCCTTATATAGACGATCACTTATGCAATAAGGGCTTTCTATACCAGCTCACAGTTAGCATGCTAGTAAAGCGTGGTTATGGCGTTCATATTGAGTTTTACCCTTGGGCGCGTGCGGTACGAGAAGCAGAGCTAGGCAAAGCCGATATATTATTTCCTGAGTACTATATTGACGACGATGTCATATCCAAAAATATTCTAACAAAAACACGAAATCAGTTATTGGCGCTATCAGAACCTATTCCAGGCGGCGATTTATCATTTGTTGCGCTAAAGGATCATACTATTGACTACGATGGCAGCATTAACTCTGTAAAAACCGAGTGATGGGCGTCGTTCGTTCATATAAGAATAGTGCTAAACTCGATGAACTTATTGATCAAGGTGAAATAAAAACCATTGTGGCAAACAGTGAATATCAGCTTATTCACTTGCTATTAAACGGTCGTGTTGAGCTTATTGTTGCTGACTTAGAAGTACTTAAAGCCAGCGTTTACAAGTCACTTTTATCAAATAGAGATAAAAAAAGGATGCTAAAAGTGCATCACAATGGCAATCTATTTTGGAAGATATAAATACTGAAATTGCGAATATGCATGCAAACAATGAGTTTGATAGCTTTATAAAAAATAAAAAACAACAGTGTTATAACCTTGGATAATTAACGATTTATTTTAAACTACATGGTAACTATAAAGCTGATGCTCTCAAAGCCATCAGCTATTATATAATGTTTAAAAATCAAATGGCGCTCTTACCCAGCCTTCCATTAATACACGTGCGCTGCGGCTCATACTCGCTTTAGTCACTTGCCATTGGCCATTTGTAACAACCGCCTCGGCACCTACTTTGAGTGTGCCCGATGGGTGACCAAAGTTAACCTCGTTAATAGCACCGCCACCAGCGGCCAAATTAACTAATGTTCCGTCAATTGCGGCTGCAGTACCAATAGCGACAGCGGCAGTGCCCATCATTGCATGATGTAACTTACCCATTGACATAGCACGGACTAACAAATCTATATCGCTTGCATTAACCTGCTTACCACTTGATGATTTGTAATTAAGCGGTGCAGCCACAAATGCCACTTTAGGTGTGTGCTGGCGTGCTTGTGCTTCATTAATAGTATTAATTAAGCCCATTTTTACTGCCCCATGGGCACGAATGCTTTCAAGCTTAGTGAGTGCGGCTTCATCAGCGTTTATGTCATCTTGTAGTTCAGTACCGGTATAACCAATATCACTGGCATTTACAAAAATAGTAGGGATACCTGCGTTGATCATAGTTGCTTTTAACGTGCCCACGTTTGGCACTTCTAAATCATCCACCACATTGCCTGTTGGGAATAGCGCACCATCACCATCAGCAGGGTCAATAAATTCAAGCTTTACTTCAGCGGCAGGAAACGTCACACCATCTAACTCAAAGTCACCGGTTTCTTGTACTTGAGCGTTGGTCATGGGTACATGCACTAAAATACTTTTTTTAATGTTCGCCTGCCATACGCGCACAATAGCAATATCATTATCCGGTACGCGAGATTTATCAACTAAACCATTGCTGATGGCAAACGCGCCCACAGCAGAGGTTAAGTTTCCGCAGTTACCACTCCAATCAACAAACGCTTTATCAATGGCGACTTGACCAAATAAATAATCAACATCGTGATCGGGCTGTTCACTCTTACTCAAAATAACCGTTTTACTGGTACTTGAGGTTGCTCCGCCCATGCCGTCGGTTTGTTTACCGTATGCATCTGGGCTACCAATAACGCGCAATAATAAGCTATCGCGCGCCGCACCTGCCACTTGGGCAGGTGCGGGTAAATCGGTTAAATTAAAAAAAACCCCTTTACTGGTGCCACCACGCATATAGGTCGCAGGCACTTTAATTTGTGGTTTAAACATAAACGTGTGTCCTTATGATGCTTGCGTGGCTTCTAAAAAGTCTTGCGCAAAGCGTTGTAACACACCGCCTGCCGCATAAATAGAGAGCTCTTCTTGCGTATCTAGTCGACATTTCATGGGTACGTTTATTACCTCGCCATTTTTACGTGTAATAACCAATTCCAAAGTTGCTCCTGGTGTTGGTTCACCCTTTACATCGTAGCTTTCGCTACCATCTAAGTTAAGTGTTTTACGCGTTGTGCCTGGCTTAAACTCAAGCGGCAAAACGCCCATACCAATTAAATTAGTACGATGAATACGTTCAAACCCTTCAGCTGCAATAACCTGAACACCTGCAAGCCTTACACCTTTTGCCGCCCAATCGCGCGACGAGCCTTGCCCGTAATCAGCGCCTGCCACAATAATGAGTGGCTGTTTACGCTGCATGTAGGTTTCGATTGCTTCCCACATGCGTGTGTTTTTACCCTCAGGCTCTATACGCGCATATGAGCCTTGCTTCACCTCGCCGTTTTCATCCAATACCATTTCGTTCAATAGTTTAGGGTTTGCAAACGTGGCGCGCTGCGCAGTTAAGTGATCGCCTCGGTGCGTTGCGTACGAGTTAAAGTCTTCTTCTGGCACGTTCATTTTAGTTAAGTATTCACCTGCCGCGCTGCTTGCCATAATCGCATTAGAGGGTGATAAATGATCGGTTGTAATGTTATCGCCAAGCACTGCCAACGCGCGCATACCACTCATACTGCGCTCACCTGCTAGTGCCCCTTCCCAATAAGGTGGGCGGCGAATATAGGTACTTTCTGGACGCCAATCGTAAAGTGGGTCGTTATCTTCGCCGTAATCAACGGTTAAGTTAAACATTGGCTCGTATACTTTTCTAAACTGCTCTGGTTTTACGCTTTGTTTGATAACCGCATCTATTTCTTCATCAGATGGCCATAAATCTTTTAAGGTTATATCATTACCTTGTTGATCTTTACCGAGGATGTCTTTTTCTATATCAAAACGAATGGTACCGGCAATTGCATAAGCAACCACAAGCGGTGGTGACGCTAAAAACGCTTGCTTAGCATACGGATGAATACGACCATCAAAGTTACGATTGCCCGAAAGCACTGCTGTTGCATATAAATCGCGATCAATCACTTCTTGTTGAATTTTAGGGTCTAGTGCGCCACTCATACCGTTACAAGTGGTACAGGCAAAACCAACAATACCAAAACCAAGTTGCTCTAGCTCTGGTAATAAGTTTGCATCTTCAAGGTACGACTGCACTGCTTTAGAGCCCGGTGCCAGGGATGTTTTAACCCATGGTTTACGCATTAAACCTTTTGCATTGGCGTTACGCGCCAATAAACCTGCCGCAATCACATTGCGCGGATTACTGGTATTAGTACAGCTAGTAATAGCGGCGATAATACACGCGCCATCTGGCATTAAGCCCTCTTCGTTTTCAACAACGCCCGAAATACCTTGCGCTGCTAAATCGCTAGTTGATACACGACGATGCGGATTTGAAGGCCCTGCAATGTTGCGCCCTACACTTGATAAATCAAATTTAAGTACACGATCGTAATGCGCTGTTTTTAAGCTGTCGCTCCATAGCCCTGCTGTTTTAGCGTAGTTTTCTACAAGGGCAATTTGCTCTTCATCACGGCCTGTTAAACGCAAGTAATCAATAGTTTTATCGTCAATGTAGAACATAGCGGCGGTTGCGCCAAATTCAGGAGTCATATTCGAAATGGTGGCTCTATCACCAAGAGTTAGTGCATCAGCCCCTTCACCGTAAAATTCGAGGTAAGTCGATACCACACGTTGCTCGCGTAAAAATTCGGTAATAGCCAATACAATATCGGTTGCAGTAATGCCCGGTTGGCGTTTACCGGTAAGCTCTACGCCAACAATATCGGGTAAACGAATGTACGATGCGCGCCCAAGCATTACACTTTCGGCTTCAAGGCCGCCCACACCAACAGCAATAACACCTAATGCATCAACATGAGGAGTATGACTGTCGGTACCTACTAAGGTATCTGGGAATGCAATACCATCACGGTTTTGAATAACCGGCGACATTTTTTCAAGGTTAATTTGATGCATGATGCCATTGCCCGGAGGGATCACATCAATATTTTTAAACGCGGTTTTGGTCCAGTTTATAAAATGAAAACGGTCATCATTGCGTCTATCTTCAATGGCGCGGTTTTTTTCAAATGCATCGGGATCAAAACCTGCGTGCTCAACAGCTAATGAGTGGTCAACAATCAGTTGAGTCGGTACAACCGGATTTACTTTTGCAGGATCGCCACCTTTTGCAGCAATAGCATCACGCAGGCCCGCTAAATCAACCAGTGCGGTTTGCCCTAAAATATCGTGACATACAACGCGTGCCGGATACCACGGAAAGTCTAAGTCTTGTTTACGCTCAATTATTTGGCTCAGTGCATCGGTTAGCATTTCGGGCTCACAGCGACGCACTAAGTTTTCGGCAAATACACGCGAACTGTAAGGTAGTGTAGCGTATGCGCCAGGTTTAATGGCATCGACGGCGGCTTGGGTATCGTAGTAATCAACATTTGAGCCCGGTAAAGGCTTACGGTATTGGGTGTTATTAATAATGGTCATAATAAATTCGCTAATTTGGTGACGGAGGAGAGTACGCTAAAGCGCTATAATGAGTAATCATCAGCGCTATAAACAATAAAAGGTGAGCTAGGCTCACCTTAAACGCTAACTAATTAGCCTCTTGATTCAATTGGCGTGTAGCTACGCGCATCTGGCCCGGTGTAATCAGCACTTGGGCGAATAATACGGTTATTTGCACGTTGCTCTTTTACGTGCGCTGTCCAACCAGTTACACGGCTCATTACGAAGATAGGCGTAAATAACTTAGTAGGAATACCCATAAAGTGGTACGCCGATGCATGGAAAAAGTCAGCATTACAGAATAACTTCTTCTCACGCCACATAACTTCTTCACAGCGAACTGATACTGGGTAAAGCACCTCATCACCCACTTCTGCGGCTAATTTTTCAGACCATTTTTTAATAATAACATTACGTGGATCTGACTCGCGGTAAATAGCGTGGCCAAAGCCCATAATTTTATCTTTACGCTCAAGCATTCCCATCAGTGCATCTTCTGCTTGGTCGGCGCTGGTAAAGCCTTCAATCATATCCATGGCGGCTTCGTTGGCACCACCATGCAGTGGACCACGTAAAGTACCAATTGCACCAGTAACACATGAGTGAATATCAGAAAGCGTTGATGCACACACGCGACCGGTAAAGGTAGAGGCATTAAATTCATGCTCTGCGTACAAAATTAGTGATACATTCATTACTTGTGCAAATAATTCACTTGGCGCTTTATCGTGTAATAGCGTTAAAAAGTGTGCACCAACTGAGTCATCATCAGTTTGTGTTTCAATACGAACACCGTCATGAGTAAAACGATACCAGTAACAAATAATACTTGGGAAAATTGCCACCATACGGTCAATCGCATCGTTTGCTTCGCTAAAGTCATTTTCCATTTCAAGGTTACCTAGCATAGAGCAACCGGTACGCATAACATCCATTGGGTGCGCGTCTTTAGGGATGTTCTCAAGCACTGTTTTTAGTGCCTCTGGTAAACCGCGTAAACTTTTAAGTTTAGCTTTGTACTCTGCCAGTTCGCTTGATGTTGGTAGCTCGCCGCGTGAAAGTAAAAACGACACTTCTTCAAACTGCGCTTTTTCAGCCAATTCGCTAATGTCGTAACCACAGTAAGTTAAACCTGAGCCTGTTTGCCCTACTGTACATAATGCGGTTTGTCCTGCTACTTGGCCACGTAAGCCTGCGCCACCTAATGCTTTATCTACCATGATGTGTCTCCTGTTGAATTTTTATTATTTGTCAGATTTTGCTGAAAAAAGGTTATCGAGCGTGTTTTCGTATGAGTGATAATCTAAAAAGTCGTAAAGCTCTGCACGCGTTTGCATGTTTTCAATTTGGCTTTGTTGCGACCCTTCATTCAAAATAGCCGAGTACACATTAAGTGCAGCTTTGTTCATTGCTCTAAATGCACTTAATGGGTAAAGCACCATTTCTACGCCCACATCGCTTAGTTGCTCTTTGGTGTAAATTGGGGTTTGGCCAAATTCAGTAATGTTGGCCAAAATAGGCACATTAATCGCTTTGGTAAATGCTTGATAATCTGCAAGGTCATGAACCGCTTCTGCAAAAATGGCATCGGCACCGGCTTCAACACAAGCTGCTGCACGGTCTATTGCTGCGTTTAAGCCTTCTTTTTGAAACGCATCGGTACGTGCCATAATGTAAAAATCGCTATCGGTTTTTGCATCTACTGCGGCTTTAATACGGTCTACCATTTCAGCTTGGGTAACTATTTCTTTATTAGGACGATGGCCACAACGCTTTTGCGCTACTTGGTCTTCAATATGAAAGCCTGCTGCACCTGCTTTAGTCATTTCTTTAACGGTACGGGCAATATTAAACGCCCCGCCCCAACCTGTGTCGGCATCCACTAACAAAGGTAAATCGCTAGCACCGGTAATACGGCGAATATCTTCAAGCACGTTATCAAGGCTGGTCATACCTAAATCTGGCATACCAAATGAGGCATTAGCCACACCCGCACCCGATAAATAAATAGCCTGATGGCCCATTTTTTCAGCCATCATCGCGGTGTACGCGTTAATAGTACCTACCACTTGTAACGGATGGTTATTTGCAATTGCCTGTTTAAATTTTAATCCTGCTGACATTACCTTCTCCTAACTTTGAACGGGGCTGCTCTTTGGCAACTTAGTATTTTTTTAACAACTAGTTAGCCATTTCATTTTGAGTGGCTTGTACTGATTGTTGATATCTATCAAATTTTGTTTGTATATTTGCTTGTGATGCACTGATATGGCGCTTCATTAACATTTCGGCAAGCTCTCCATCATGGTTTTCTATGGCGTTTATAATCGCTAAATGCTCATCAAACGCTTTAGATACCCGCGGCCCTACCATACCCATTTGTACACGATACATTCTTATTAATTGGTACAGGTCGTGGCATAACAAATGAATTAAGTGCGCGTTTTTACTGCCTTTGATTATTCTGTAATGAAAATCTAAGTCGCCTGCTTCTTGATAGTACGACTCACCTTCTTTAACACGCTGAGTGTGCAAATGCTGATTAAGTAATTGTTTCAAGCCTTGTACTTCATCTGGTTCCATATTGTCGGCAGCTAACCTACATGCAAGTCCTTCAAGGGCACTACGTACTTGATACACTTCAATTAAACGTTCTGCGGTTAATGCCACAACACGACAACCTATGTTGGCTTTACGCTCAACTAAATAACAACTTTCTAAACGGTTTAATGCTTCTCTAAGCGTTGCACGGCTTACACCATAACGCTTTGCAAGCTCCGGCTCTGATATTTTGCTGCCTTGTGCAATACTGCCTTCTACTATCTCGCGGCGCATATCTACAAACACTTTATCGGAAGCGGTTGTAACTGCGGTGTCGTTTAACAAGTGCTGAGTCATAAAGTATTTTTATATTGTCGACAATTTATGGTCTAACTATGTGCTTATTAACCTACAGTGTCAACCCTGAAAACACTAAAAATGAATAAAAAACCACCGCATTGTCGACATTATTAGCCAAAAGTATAATAAAAAATGTATTTAAGCTGTTTAACTCAACAAGATGTCGACACCTTTTAAGGGTTACTATTTCGTTTTTAACACTGAAAAAAATCGTTAAAAATGCTATTATCCGGCTTTAATTTTTATTGTATGAGCCAAATCGTGGACGCTAACACTTATATCCCAGAACAATTTATTGACGACGTAAAAACTTATCTGCCTGATCACCTTACGTTAGATGATTTTTTAAATGCGTGTCGTCGACCTTTACGTAAATCTGTTCGCGTTAATACATTAAAAATGAGTGTTGAAGAGTTTAAGCAACAAGCGGCTAAAAAAAACTGGCAACTTACCGCTATTCCTTGGTGTGATGAAGGTTTTTGGTTAGAGCGCCCAAATGATGAAGAGCAAAACCTAGCGCTGGGTAATACCGATTTACATTTAAGCGGGGCTATGTACGTGCAAGAGGCAAGCTCAATGTTGCCGCCAATAGCACTAAAGCAAAGCCTTAAAACCAGCCAAACTGTTCTTGATATGGCCTCGGCACCGGGTTCAAAAACCTCACAACTTGCCGCGATAATGGACAATCAAGGCGTTTTAGTTGCAAATGAGCTGTCGTCATCACGGTTAAAAGTGCTTAGTGCCACGCTAAAGCGTATGGGTGTAGGTAATTGTGCGCTATCGCATTTTGATGGCGTGGTATTTGGTAATTACATGTTTGAGTGCTTTGATAGTATTTTGCTTGATGCGCCCTGCTCGGGTGAAGGCACGGTTCGTAAAGACAGCGATGCACTAAAAAATTGGTCTATCGAATCAAACATTACCATTGCCCAAGTACAAAAAGATCTGATTAAAAGCGCATTTTATGCACTTAAACCTGGCGGTACACTGGTGTATTCAACCTGTACATTAACCCCACTCGAAAACCAACAAGTATGCAGCGCATTATTAGATGAGTTTGGCGAATATATAAGCCCTGAGTCATTAAGCGATTTATTCCCAGGGGCTGATAAAGCCACCACCACAGAGGGCTACTTACATGTTTGGCCGCAAACGTTCGACAGCGAAGGCTTTTTTATTGCCAAATTTAAAAAGCACAGCAGCTGCGAAAACCAAACATTAAAAGTTAAAAAAGGCGCGTTCCCCTTTAGTGACTTTGATAGTAAACAAAGAGCTGCGTTTATGAGCTCCCTCAAAAAGCAATTTGGTTTAACAAGCCTGCCAGGCACTTTAATGCAGCGCGATAAAGAGCTTTGGCTGTTCCCTGATGAATTTGAAGCAATACAAAATAAAATAAAATACGCGCGATTAGGGATACAAGTAGGCGTTATTCATAAAAATGGCGTACGCCTAACGCACGAATTTGCAACAGTATTTGGTAAGCAGTGTAAAAGTAATGTACTGGCATTAACCAATCAGCAGGCTAACGATTACTTTAATGGTAAAGATATACGCCTAGAAGAGGTAACCAAAGCCAGCGGCGAAGTGATCCTAACTTTATGTGGTTGCCCTATTGGGTTAGGAAAATGGCAAAAAAATAAAGTTAAAAACTCTTTACCAAGAGATTTAGTACAAAATACGCAGTTAATAAACTGGGCGTAAATTCTAATAAAGATGTGTATAACAAATGTAACTTGCTATAATTACAGCAGTATAAAAAACGAACAAGAATGTGTGTTTTTAGCACTTTTGACTATACTTAAATAACTTTCTTCTTCTCCCTAAGAATCTGAAAGTGTCTTTAGTTAGCGCAGGGCTCAAATACGAGCCCCTCTATAACCCAGAGTTCTTATAGCTCTGGGTCTTTTTTTGTCTAGGCGAAAGTTAACGGGCGTCGGGGATCGGGTTACGAGCTTAATCACTCTCCCAACCCTATATTACAATAAGAACTTAGTGATTTATTTACCACAGAGGATAGGAGCAGACAGAGAAAGTAATTAAAGACAAAGGTTAAAGAACTGTTGTTAGTACTTAGATTTCCAAAATCGAAGCTTTCTCTCCGTGTAGCGCGAAGCGCCTGGGTATTCTATGTGCTTAAAAAAAGATTAAAGTTTAGAATTAACGAGGTGCGAGGTTCAAGGCCCGTTACCCGAAACCCGTGGCTCGTGGCTCGTGTTTTAACCACAGTATTTATTAAACATCCAACTGCCTCTAATAGCCTCATAATGAGAACCAAATTGCAGCGATAAACACACTATTGGCAAACGATTCATTTGCTCAGCCATACTAAACACATCATAAAATTTATAACCATATTTAGAGGCTAATTTAAGCTCGTTCACATAAAGGGCTTTGTAGGTAGGTGGTAGTTCATTCCAATGCATTAAAGCTATTTGAATAATACCTAAATGAACATCTAACTTATACGAGCCAACTTTTTTGGCTTGCTGAATATAATTGTATACCCGCTCTGTTGGTCCCTCTTGATAACTTACAACCTGTGCTAAGCTCACCCAAGTTTGTGCCCAAGTTTGTCTAAGCTCAACCGACTTTAATAAAGCCTGCTCAGCTTGTTGATATGTTTGCTTTACTTTATCTGATTGCTCACTCGATGTGGTATCAACACCGCTGAGGCTTAATAATTTTATATGGGCTAAAAAATGCCAATAATGAGGATGCTCGGGATCCATATTCGTAGCCAACGTAATCGCATTTTCTGCAGCTTGAAGCGATGAACCAGACAAAGCACCATCCGACTCTTTCACAATATTAAGTGCATTAAAGTACCATGCATTTGCACGCATACTTTGCATGCTGGTATAAGCGATCACAAGAACTATCAAGGCTAAAATAACTGCAGGCACTACCTTGACCATGTTTAATTTAGTCATTAAATAAGCACTCGGTTAGTTGCAGCGGGTTAGTTACAAAAAGCGTTGTGGCCAGCTCTTCACCTAATAATTGCGCTACTGTTTTTCTAGCTTGGCTTAAAATAGGCGGTCGGCGCTTTACAGAATGAGCATCAGAGGCAACATAGTTCACTAAACCATCTTTTAACATTTGCAACGATATTGCTTGAGCGCTTTCGCCCCACTCACCTTCAATGCTCGATGCTGTTAATTGAAAATCGCAGCCTAATTGGTTTAAGTGTTGAATATAATAAAGGTTGGACTGAATATCGCGATTGCGCTCAGGGTGCGGAATAATAACGCGTATATTTTTTTTGGCGAGCCACTGAATAAACTTATCGTAACCTTGTGGCATGTGTGAATGCGGTAACTCTAATAACAACACATTTTTGTCTGCTATTTTACCAATAAAAGGCAGTTTATTAGCCATCACCATTGCCATAAGCTCTATGTCTAAACGTACTTCAGCAGCGGCCGCTAATTTTACATTAATACCCTCTTTATGCGCCTCTCGCTTTAAACTTTGTAAATCGTTTTGTATTTGAGCAGTCGCATTATTAAAGCGGCCCACATGTATATGTGGCGTTGCCACCATATGAGTAATGCCATCGTTTTCAGCCAATTTTAAAAGCGCCAAAGATTCAGTTAAATCTTTAGCGCCATCATCAATACCCGGCAATATATGCGTATGAATATCAATCATAAATTAACTTAATTACGCTTGGGGCTTTTCAGGTTGCTGTGAGTAATCGTAATAATCATAGTAACCATGGCTATGCTCATCTTTAGATTTGCTCATATCTACCTGATTAAGTACCACACCAGCAACATGAGCTTTTACCTCAAATAAACGCTCAAGGCCCGCTGTAATTGGTTTAATACGGGTAACGTCTGACTTAACAACATAAACAACCGAATCAACACTTTGTGCAATTACCAATGCATCACTTACTGCTTGTGTAGGCGGTGTATCAACAATAATATGATCGTACTGCACTTTCAACTCACTAAGCAATTGTTCAAAGCGTGGGCTTGACAACAACTCAAGTGGATTCGACGGAATTTGCCCACTCGGCATAATTGTTACATCCGATTGAATATCAACATGCACACATTCAGCTAGTTGCTCAGTACCTATCATTAAATTACTTAAACCTGGGTGAAATACCGGTATATCAAAACGTTTAGCTAACGTTGGTTTACGTAAATCGGCATCAATTAGTAATACTTTGCCCATTTGTGCCAACGACATCGCTAAATTAGCAGAGGTGGTGGTTTTACCTTCCCCTGGAGAGGTAGAGGTAACCGCTATAACCTGATGCGCTCGGTCAAGATGAGTTAACAGTAAACTAGTGCGGAATGTACGAACCGACTCAGCAAAGCGGCGATAGGTATCCTCCAAATAAGCATGAATCGGAAAATAGCTCTTTTTAGGAACTGCAACGTGAGGCAACAAGCCAAGCATGCGCTGCGCGAGTTTATTTTCGACATCATTTTTATTTTTAACTGTGTCGTTTAAGGCATCAAAAATAAAGGTCATTACCACTGCAAACCCAAAACTGGCTACAAAAGCTAAAATAACAATTAATTTTTTATTAGGCTTGCTTGGATCTTTTGGTGCGTAAGCACGGTCAGTAAAACGCGCTGCTGCAGAGCTAAAATCACTGGTTACTTCGGTTTCTTTAGAGCGTGATAAAAAGGTATTGAAAATATTACGATTTGTCTCAACTTCACGCTTTAACTGATTATATTGGGTTTCTTTGCGGGTAATATCTTGATATTCAGCACGAATTTTAGCTAAGTCGCGTTCAAGCGCATTTACAGTTCGCGTTGTTCTGTTAAGCTCTTTTTCAATACCCGTAATTAACCCTTTTATTTGCTTGTTAAGGTTAGTTTTAACTGTAGCAAGCTCAGATTTAGCTGAAATCATTTTAGGATGTTTAGGGCCATAAACTTCTGCAAGCTCACTTACCTTACGCTCAACCAATACAACTTCGCGTTTAACATCTTGTACTACACGGTGCGAAGTAATTTCAGGCATACTGCCAAGTAATTCTATGTTGTCGTTACCATATTCGTTAATAACACGGTTTATGCTTTCAAGGTTATTTTTAGTCGCTCGCGCATCTACTAGCTGTTTTGAGGTTTGCTCAAGCTCTTGGGTAACCAGCCCTGCTATACCTTCTATATCAACTAACTTTTGTTCTTCTCGGTAAGCTTGTAAACGTACTTCAGAGCTATCTAGTTGTATACGCAATTCAGATAAACGCGTATTTAACCAGCTAGATGCCTGCTGGGTAATGCCCATTTTGGCGCGCATTTGGCTTTCTATGTAAACTTCACCAACGGTATTAGCCACTAAAGCTGCAAGCTTAGGGTCGCTCGACTCAAAACTTACACGCACTAGTTGCGTTTTACGGATTGGAGACACCGTTAAACGAGACTTAAACGCAGCAAGTAAGCCCAACATCTCACGTTCGGCTTGCTCCTCAACTGTAAGAACAGAGCTTTCTTTTTTATTTAAAAAAGGCAGTAATTGCTTAACCATACCTTTTAGCTCACCAGTGAGTGAAGGCTTAGCAATAAAGTCGGTATGCTCTTTCAAATTAAGCTTAGTAATTACCTCACGAGCAATGCTGTTTGACTTAATAACTTCAAACTGGGTTAAATAATACTCTTTTTTAGTAGAGTCTAAGCCATATACTTCCTCAAAGCTGACCGCTTTGGTTTGCTCCGACTCAATTAATAAAGTGGCTGTAGCTACATATTTTGGCACTAGAGTTAACGCAACCATTATAGTGAGCAAGGTAACTACAATAGCAAAACCTAATATTTTCCATTTACTTTGCTTAATAACATTAAGGTAAGCACCTAAATCAATAACTTCCTCGTTGTTGCTAGGTTTTTCAGAGTGTGAATTCATTTTTTAATTACTGCCTTAAACTGCTTAAAACAAGCGCTGTTCTATTTTTATGGTGTCACCCGCTGCAATTTGGCTGTTTAAACTACCTTTTTGTTGCTGCTGTTTGGTTTGCTCTTTAAAAATAAATATTTTATCAACTGAGGCACGCTCGGTTAACCCACCGGCTAACGCAATAGCCTGGTTCACCGTCATAGCAGGTTGGTAAGGGTAAGCGCCTGGTTCTTTAACTTCACCATGTATATAAAAAGGTCGGTATTCTATAACTTGCGCATATACATTAGGGTTAACTAAATAGTCCGGCTGTAAGCCTTCGCTTATTGTTTGCTCAACTTGCGAAACACTTAAACCCACAAGTTTAACCTTACCTAAAAATGGGTAGTTAATCTCACCGCTATTACCAAGCAGTGAGGTTACATCTAAATCAGGCTGGCCAAATACTTTAATTTCTATTTTGTCACCCGCACCTAAAATGTAGTTTTGCGAATCGTTCGCAAAACTACAAAAGCTCAGTAATAATATTAAGCCCGTTAAAATTTTAACCTTCATTCATTTCCCTTTAATGCAAATGTAAAGTTAAGGCCAACAATTACGCGGTCAAATTCAATATTAGTTTGGGTTGAATTACGGTCAATAAAATCAACATAGCCTGTTACCATGCCAAAGTTACTAGCTAAATAATTTAAACCTAGGCGGGCATTTTTAACTTTATCTTTTCGGTTAAAATTACCAGAGTACTGTTGATCAACATAATTCGCGCTTACTACCGAGCTTAAAAAGTCGCTCCAATCATGCTGCCATGTTGCACCATAAACACTTTCGCGAATGTAATCGCCTTCTAGTAATGGGTCTTTAGCGGCACGACTAGTAACCAACTGTAGTGATGAATAAGTAAGAGGTTTCCATACAGCGGCAGCTTCCCAACTTAAACCACTAAAGTTATCACGTAAGTTCGACTCAAAGTCTTTGTTTTGGTAACCCACTTTAAATGAGCCAGTAGTAACGGCTGTAGCTTCCCACTCCATACCTAATAATACTTTAACGTCGTCTGAATCGCGGGTAATACCGTTTGAATCAATAACGTCGTATTGGTAGTTTTCTTGCTTTACTTCTAAAAAGGCACGGGTACCAGCTTGGGTATTATAATAACCTGTAATACCTAGCATAGGCTTGTCGTAATCACGGTACTGCGATATGGCCGTAAAGTTCTGATAATTTTTGTTATAATAACCTGCTGTAAAAGCAACCTGAGCTTTAGAGCTTTCTGCGCCATATTCGTAACGAGCAGTTAGGTTTTGTTGCTGATAATTTACAAGCTCATCTAGTGCGCTGCCCTGGCCTTCAGTTAAACCCGCACCGCGTGGCTCGTATAACCAATCAGCATCACCAGTAACATCTAAACGGTGTTGACTAGTAAACTCTTTGTGCACACCAGCGCCTACATTAACTTGGGTAAAGTTATCGGTAGTGTCTTTATTATGAAACGACGTGCTTGATGCAATATCAAATTTATAGCTGTCTGGGCCGTCTTCAATCAATGCATTTAAACTCGGCGCTATATTCCATATTAAACGTGACTGAGTGGCAGACGGCGTCATAAAAAAGTTGTCGTTGCTGCTCACACCTAGCTGTAGCGTAGGTGTAATCTCGGCGCCGTCTTTAGTCATTACGCTGCCTGGTTGTAATTCTACCGCCAATGCAGGTGCACTTAAGCCCAACGCAACAAGTAAAGTGGTAATTGTATTAGTACGCATTTTCACTTTTAAATCCCTTAAAAATTGTCATAAAAATTATTTTTACATCAAACCATAAAGACCAATGTTTAATGTAATGTAGGTCGTATTCAACTCGCTTGGCCATTTTATCTAAAGTATCGGTTTCGCCGCGCCAGCCGTTAATTTGTGCCCAACCGGTAATACCCGGTTTGGTTTTATGCCTAAACATATAAAACTCTACTTTTTTTCGGTATTCTTCGTTGTGAGCAACTGCATGGGGCCTTGGGCCAACAATCGACATATCGCCTTTTAAAACATTTATAAACTGCGGCAGTTCGTCAAGGCTAGTGCGTCGCAAAAAACCACCTAGTGGAGTAATGCGGGCATCATTTTTAGTTGCCTGAGTCACCACATCGCTGTTTTCGGTCACCGTCATCGAGCGGAACTTCCACACTTTTATTTTGCGGCCATCTAAGCCATAGCGATCTTGCTTAAATATTATAGGCCCTTTAGATGTCAGCTTTATTGCGGCAGCAATAGTCAATAATAGTGGGGTGATTAAAGTAACAATAATAGCTGAAACCACTATATCTTCTGTGCGTTTTATAAATTCATGAGCACCAATACACGGTGCTTCAAACACGCTTAATGTATCAACATCACCCACGTGCTCAATGCGAGCATGTATTAAGTTTGAGAGTAAAAAGTCAGGCACTATGTGCACATCAACGGTGGTATCGCCCAACTGCAATAAAATATCAGCTATGCGTTTTTGCGCTTTCATGGGGAGCGCAATATACAGTATATCTATTTCGCCATTACGTGCTGCGTCTACCGCACTTTGAATACGGCCCTCAACACCTTGTTGTTCGAGTTGTTCAAATAAACGTTCAGGGCTTCTGTCGTCGTAAAAACCTTTAAAGTTAAAGCCTAGTTCATCATGTTTAACTATTTCAGCATGTAAGTATGCGGCCGACTCAGTGGCACCAATAATGGCCACATTACGTTGTGATAGCCCTAGTTTACGGCGGTTGCGTTTATACAAATAAGCACCCAAACGCCAAATATATAAATACGCCACACTTAACGTAAACCAAATAGCTATTCCCACGCGAGAAAGTGACTCAGAAAACTTAAATAAAAATGACACAACTAATAAAAATGCAAAAGCAATGAGTACACTACCCCATGCACACATTACCATTGTTCTAAATTTGCCAGCACGCCAAGAGCGATAAGTAGAAAACAGCTCAGCGCTGTATAAAAAGCTAAGTGCAACAGTGAGTGCAGAAGTAGCATAAATAGGAGTGAGTTTAAAATCATAAAGAAGAGCTGCACACTGAAACGCTAAAAACAACGCAAATATATCAAATAATCGGTAAAAATTGGCATCAGAAGAACCTGAAGGTTTAAATGTCCTTGGAGATGTCATTTTGCTTAATTCCTTATAGCTAATTCAGTGTGAGTAAAGCCCCACAAAATTCACGCGAATAATATAGCATTAGCCGTTACTGTTCAATTGCTCATTCAAACAAAAGTTGTATGTTTTATACCAAAAAGTTTTTATAGGATAATTAAAAAATTACATAAGTTTGTAATGTAATTTTAGTTAGTTAAATAAACCTTTAAACCAATGCCAAACACCAAACGAATATCCTGCAAAAATATCAATTCCCAATGCCGATTTAATTAAATATAAAACCAGCAATGTAAATAAAATAGTAAACGTAACTACCAAACTTAAAATTATTGCTTGAGTAAACCTTGCTATTTTTTGCTCTTTTAAGCTTAATTCACGCCTGTTTCGACCCGCTAAAACAACATAGTAATAACGATATTTAAAAAACTTAACTACGCCTCTGCAATCAACAGCATGATTACCCCACTGCCTAGCGCCAATGGCTATTTTTAAATGCGCTAACTGTTCATCAGTAAAGGTAGTTTGAATGTTTTTAGGCATTCGCTCTAGTAAACTTCTAATAGCTGGATCTTGCTGTAAGTTCGACAAAAAAGCCTCAATATAAACGTGATTATTAATTGCCCATTATTTTAAACAACTATTTAATAATAAAAAGCCAATTAAAACTTAATTGGCTTTCATTCGCTAAAAGTACTTTTATTTAAGAGTACTAGAGCGATAGGTGTTGTTGTTTAACCAGCTTGGTAACTCTACCGTTGGTATGCTGCCATCTTGATTAATATTTGTTTGGTGGTACGAATGTTGGTTCCAAATGCGTGTAGCATTTTTCCATGGCTTGCTGTTATCTGCAGCACCATAAACTGTTACACCATTATTAATGTTGTATTTAGAATCATAGTTATTCGACACAGTTATAAGTTCAGCGTTATCATCACCCTCGAGGTCAACCACAATAGGGTACTCCCAAAGTGTTGCTGTTGAATTATCAATTGAAGATAACAATTCGCCATTAACTCCATTTAATACTTTAACCTTAAAGTGATCTTGTACAATCACTTCGTCGATACCATCACCATTAAAATCGTAAGCACTTACTCCAATTTTACCACTGAAAGAATCATCAATCTCTACTGACCATTTCTCATTACCTGTAGCATCAATCATCTTAACAGAATTATAATTAGCATAAACAATACCTAGCTCACCATTTTCTAAAAAGTTTGAAATAGATTGAACACCGCCACCAGGAGCTGTCGTTGTATCAATTTGCCATTTTACATTCCCATTATGCTCTAAAGCTGCAAGAGAAGACTTTTCACCCGTTGATGCAGTTGCCGGAATAGAAACGATTAACTCTGGCTGATAGTCTGAATCTAAGTTGGCGACAGAAGAAAACCAAGACTTTTCTAAACTAGGGTATGTCCAAAGCACTGCCCCATTAGTATCAAAGAGTGTGCTATTAGCAAATAACTCTTGAATTCCATCATCATTAGAATCAAACATAATTGGAGCAGGAGCCCAACCATATGAAAAAAGCACTTCATTTTCATATGTAAATACAGCATCACCAACAGCTATATCAGCAACACCGTCATTGTTCATATCAGATATACTAACAGAACCAATAGAGCGCCCTGATTTAGGGCTAAATTTATTTATAGATTTTTTAACATTACCCAAGTGATCAATCACACTAATCGTATCGCTATTTCTATCACTCAGAACTATTTCAACCAAGCCATCATTATCTAAATCAGCTAATGCAGGTGAATATCTTGCATCCGAGTAAATTTGGCCATTTTGATAGTCCCAAAGCTCTGTACCATCAACACCGCTAAGAGCTCTTAATATACCGTTAGATGTATTTGTAGATGAAAATGTTACAACAATTACATCTGCAACATCATTTTCATTAATTAGACCATCATGGTTATCATCGTTAAGTTGGCCAACAACTGGGGTAGTCATGACTTGATTATATTCAGGCATGAAATCACTTGAATTCCAGTGCCACTTTTGCTCCATTGCAAATGGGGAAATTGGCTGTGCCACTGATGGTAAATCACCATTAAATTCGCCACCTAACAACGCCATAGAGCCATAAAAACTTTGGCCAATAATAGGCATTTTTGCTGTACCGTATACACCTCTAACATCTGCATAAGGCGCTAATATTACACCTTGCCAACGATTACCTTTAATATCTAGCTTTTGAGCATTAGTAAAGTTAAATACTGTTTTACTTGCATGGTGGCGTAAACGCGCAAAACTCTTACCTTTAACAACTAAGTTGTCATCACCTGTAATATTAAAAATCACTGTGGCATCAGCAGGAATGCCCCATACTTTAAAAGTGTGCGCTTTAGCAAAATCACGAGCATCTAAATTAAATACTTGTCTATCTGAACTGCCATCACCTTGTAAGTAAAGGCCACCCCATTTACGGTAAACTGTACCTGTTTCATCTAGCTCACCTAATTGCGCACTTAAATCTTTGTAGTATTGTTCTTGTTCATCAAAGTTAAATGGTAACGCCGATTCATCTTGGTTAGAAAGTATTTTAGAGCCCCACTCCATACCCCAACGAACACTCCAGTGAACATCAGTACCACCACCGGCGATCATACTACCTACATATTGGCGACCATATTTAAAGTCGATAGTAGATTCACTAATTAAGTAATATTCTTCAGGGCTGTATGGGCGAGTGTAGCCTACACTATAACCTTTAAGATCAATTTCACCGGCAGCAATTGCGCCATCTGCACGGCCAAAGTTCGATTTAAAATCATTAAAAACAAATGCTGAAAAATTATTGGCTACGCCTAAGTCTGCAGCCAGTGTTGTAGAGCTGGCTAAAGAAAGTGCGATCACTGCACTTATCTTTTTAAATTTAAGTAATGAGTTAGTCATTTTTTCCCTCGAAAATGAAAAGTGCATTTATAGGCACCAAGTTTGCGTCATTTGTTTAATGAAAGTTAATTCATCAAGCGCTTTGTGATCATTATATACACAAATAAAATCAAAAGGAATAAAAACACTACGAAAGTACTAATTTTTAGTACCTAAAAGAACACAAAAACATAATATCAATGAGTTACAGTAATAAAAAATCAAAATTAATTTAAAAAAAACATAAAACACACCTTAAAGAACTGCAGTTTGTTAATTTTTTGTTATAGGCTAAGGATTACATAAGAGCATAAGAGCTACTCTGTTGTAACTCTTATATTATTATATTGTCAGCTTGAAATTTGATGTCTAAAAGTGATTTGCGAGGGAGGGGGTTTTAGTCAATGTTAAAAAATTAGCTACTAAACTTATTCTTTATTAATAAGTATGCAAATTTAGAATTTGTAATTAAGTAACGTTTCCACATTCTGCCGGGTTCCTGTATAACCCTGTAAAGCCATTCGAACCCTGCTTTTTGCATCCACTGTGGTGCGCGCTTTACTTTGCCTGCTACAACATCGAACGTACCGCCTACTCCCATTACAAAATCAACGCCGAGTTTGTCTTGCCATTTATTAATAAAGTTTTCTTTTTTTGGGGAGGTTATAGCTACAAATAATAATTTTGCGCCCGACTCTCGTATTTTAGTGACGACAGCCTCTTCATCCTGCCAAAAATAACCATCATGATAGCCAGCAATATTTAAATTTGGGTTTTGTGCTTTAACGACTTCGGCTGTTTTGTTCACTACTTCTTCGGTGGCACCCAATAAAAACACAGGAAAGTCTCGTTTAGCACTCATGGCTAATAATTCATGAAATAAATCAACTCCTGCTACACGCTCTGGCACATCGTGCCCTAAAAAACGTGCACCGAATACTACACCCATACCATCAATATTAATTACTTCACACGCTTTAACCGACTCAGCTAAAACAGGATCTTTTTGCATATTAACTATTTTGGCAACATTAACCACAACATGCTGTAAAAATTGCTTTTGCTCAATTCTGCTTTCGATAAAAGACACCGTCTCTTGCATAGTGGCAATATCCATGGGTGCTTTTAAAAATTCAATACGTTTCATTGTTGAGTCCGTTTTTAAAGTTGTTCAATAACTGCATTTTTGGTGCTATTCATTTTTTGTCGATTAAAATAAGCAAACGAATAATATACCCATGCCTGTGTCCAACGCACATAGTCAACCTTATTAGTGAAGTACTTATTTTTTTGATAAATAAAACGCTGCTTTTTAGGCATATATAAGGTTTGAATAGCGCGGTTTATTACTTTTTCGGCCATTATAAAGTCATCTGGCGTTTTACCTACTTTTAATAACGTAAAAACAGCCTGCGACACACTATGCATATCGAGTGGGTAACGATTGTTGTTGTAATATTTTGCGGTGCCATCTTGCTCAAACAAATGTGTTTTATAATAAGTAAGTCCTTTAGCAATTGCAGATTCAAACTCATCAATTTGCAACTCATCACTCAATAAGCGTAGCGCTTCTAGGTTATAACCGGTATGAAAGCCATCAATAAACTGGTGATGATGGCGAGCACCATATACCCACGAGCCATCAGCCCCCTGCTCGCTTACAGACTGTCGAGCCGCATTTAAAGCAAGCTGTTTGTAGTGTTGGTTATTAGTCAGTACAGCAACTTTTGCAACCCATGCTGCGCCCCAAAGACTGGCATTATGTACAAAGGCCGTTTCACCCGGTATATAACCAAAAAACTGCCTACCATCACATTCTTTATATAATGTTTTTACAATAAAATGCGCACTATCAATTGCAGGTTCTGAGTGTTTTTTGTCTTTGGTGATTTCACTTAACGCATATAAAGCCTGAGCAACATAAATAGTAGTAATTACGTTTGGCTTACCTTTAGGAACAAAAAAAGCGCGTGCATTCCAGTCAAAATGATAACCCCAACAGCTATGCTGCCAAATAGATTTATCACTTTGCTGGGCCAATAACCAATCAGCCAGCTTTATCGCTTCATTTAAATAAGTTTGCTCATTGGTTGCTTTATAGTCTTCCAATAACCCCAAAATAAATAAACCAATGCCTTTTGGGTTACGCTTCTTGGGCACACCAAATAAGAACCTTAAATTTATTGCAGAGCGCTTATGTAACTGTATCCACGCCAGACCAACCAACCCTTTTTTAAAACGAGGAAACCAATTAAAAAACTTACTATTGAGTCCATCGAAAGGATCCTGTCCTGCGTAATTTGATTTTCTTACGTCACGTATTAACTTTTTAGTTATGACTTGTATGCTATCTGTCATAAAATTTCACCAAGCTCATCCCAGATTGACTTATCAATTTTCTTTAACACTTTACCAGGAGACCCTGCTACAATTGAATTTGAAGGGATATCACTTACAACAACTGAATTAGCACCAATTATAACGTTATCACCTATGGTTATATCACCTAAAATTCGAGAACCTGCACCTATATAAACATCGTTTCCAATCACTGGGCAAGATTCTCTCAGTTTTCTACCTATTGTGATCCCTTGTCCTATACATACGCGCTCACCAATTATGGCTTTTTTATGTATTACGCAGCCGATACCACCATACATAAAACGGCTACCCTTACCAATTTTTACTGAGCTAGGAACAACAGAATTAAATAAAATAAAAATTATAACTTTAATTACAGGTTGTATTATTGGAATATTTTTTTTAAATGCCCAATGCGTAATATTATAAAAATTAATTAAATTCATTATGCTACCTTAGCTCCAAATTGATTCTTTAATTTATACCTCAGTCGGTCAATAACTTTGAATAACTTTGTACTTTTAAAACTTACTTTTAACTTTGCAATGAGAGAGCTTTGTGGGTTTATAGGAATAGAATTTAACTCTGGTGCTAAAGTGTTAACTAATTTTTTAAATAATTTATTACTGCTGTAGGTTGTAAGTTTGGGACTTAAACAAAGCATCTGGTTTATTATTGCATGACTTGCAAATGGATTAACTTCTTCAAAAGCAATATCTGACTCAGCATTACCAACGGCTCCCCAGTTACCTAGTTTTTGCTCAATGTAAAACAACAAGTTAACAGGATATGTTGACGCTAATTTATGCTTTTTAATATCAGCCATCCATTTATGTGTAACTGTATTTGCGTAGCTAGAATTTATGCACTGATATTTGTAACACATAAAATTTGTGTCAGTATTAAACATATGCGTCCCATAAACAGAGCGCCCATACTCTCCAACCCCACAAATATTTATGCGATTATGTAAATGCTTGGAATAATAATAAACTTCTGGTAGCCGCTTAGGTAGTGCATAAAAAACAGAGGCAAAATAATTGCTTTTAAACTCACTCGGTATATTATCAAGTGATTCAAAACTTTTATGCACATTAAAATTTACATTTAATGCATCACATACTTTTTTCCCTATTACAATATCTGAATGCTCAGTATCCATAAACGATAGTGTATCTACAAAATAGTAAACATCACCTTTAATAGCTTTGGATGCCGCAGCCATTATTCGACTGTCGTTACCAGCAGTTACTGCTATTGAAAGGGGTGATACCTCAGAAAAAGCCTTGAGTAATAGTTGTAATTCTCGAGCTATGTTTTCTACAACATGTTCAAACCTTTCAATTGTAAATTTTTTCCAAGGCCAATACCTAGTAATATCGAAAGAATTTAAATTTAAAGCATGGTTTGGTAATACCTTATTTATTTCGTTAAATGGCGTTTCATCACCCACCCATGCATTACCATTTCCTTTTTTAGGAAATACTTCTTTGTAAAATTTTTCGGCACGTTTGTTTTTTGTAACATTTAAACCGCTATATTTAAGTAAATTAATATCTGTTGCAATTTGCTTTGTTTGACTGCAATAATTTATTTGTGCAAGCGAGGTAGCATCAGCTCTGAGGAAAGCCCCATCCATGCCATTGTAAAACAGATAATAACGACCACAACAACGAGATAACTTTTGATTTATTAGCCCGAATGTAGCCTCATTGTAGCAATCACTTAATAAGGCCTCTAAATTAAAATTTTCTTGCTCAGGATGTACAATTGTACCAATAACCATACATTCAAAAGCTTTACTTTTATAATAATTTACCTCATTTAATTCATGATAATAAACATCATAGTTATCAATATCCGTAAACTTAAAGCCATCAGGGACCTGTAAATTTTTAGATTCTTTATAGCTAATTAGTATTTGCCTATTAAACATAATCAAGGTTCCACACTGTATATTACTTGTCTAAATTTGCCACTTTTTGTTCTTGGAATGCGTTCAACTGTTATCACTTCGACTTCCATATCTTGTCCTAAATATTGTTTAACATTTTTTATAAGCTGCGCCTTTGAGGTCATATTATAATTACTACCAACCACAACTTTTGCAATCAGTTTGATTTTGTGTGTTTGTTCTAGCTGTAATTCAATCAATCCTGTAACGTCTTTTGGAATATGATTAAAAATTGTTACTTTGTTACCATTAGAAGCTACTAAATAATCACCTAAACGCCCTTTAATACCTCCTACTTTTTTAAAGGGTAGCCCGCATAAACAAGGGCTATAGTTTAAATCTATATCAATAAATTCATCACCTGTGTTGTATCGAATAAGAGGCATGGCTTTATTATGAAACCCGGTTGCCAAAAGTTGATTATTTTGATCAAATTCGTAATAACCATAATCCTCGATTAAGTGTTGATAACCTTTTCTGCAAGTACCTACTGTCGCAACTCTTTCACTTAGGCCATACCAGCTATAGACCTTAGAATTAAAAACACGCTCTATTAATGCAGTCTCTTCTTTAGTAAAAGACTCTGAAGAGAGTATTATTGCATTTATTGGTGTTTCTATTTTATGCTCAGATGCATCAATAAGATGTGCTAATAAACATATTGAAGACGGGTAAGCTTGTATAAGTTGAGGTTTATAGCTGTTAATTTTATCTACATATTGCGCTATGGTATTTGCATTTATATGATAAACAGACATCATTAGCATATTATCAACAATATTTCTTCGCCAAAACGGCGCATTAGATTGTTCTAGCGGTACAATTAAATCAGCTCTTAACCATAATTTTCTGTCCGTAGGTTTTAAACCCGTCCACGTTATTTGTCTGGCTGATTGAGCATGATCTTCAATTATTGCCATTAAATTAGCCTTTAACTGAAGGGGCTTTCCCGTTGTACCACCAGTCTGAGATTTAAAAAAATACTTGATATTTTTATCATTACTGATGAAACGACTCGGCATCTCTCTAATATTATCCTTAAGGATAACTGGAAAGTCTTCAATTTTGCTTGAATTTATACTTTGATAAAAATCACAGTGTTTTTTTGAATAATCTAATTGTTCTGTTAAAAGTTTTTTATTTAACGCAGTTAATTCTTCTCGTGACAATTCTGCGTTTTCCAACAGCTCTTTAAAACGGTTTTTGTATAGGTAATTTTCTCTAAGCGCTTTATATATTAGAGCCTTAATATTGATAAGTAACTCTTGTATTAATACTGGCGCCTTTTTGTAAAGCTTGCTTTTATACATTAGCCATAACACCAAGAGCTTTAGCCATTGAGCTTAATTGATTACTAATACTAGCTTCATTATTAACCGTTTTTAAAGCCTCCTGTGACATTCCAGATTTTGTTGCGGCATTAAGTCCTTCACTATCAATAAATGTAGTCCATTGATCTATTGAAAACTCATCAAACATTTTTCCATTTACGCCATCTTTTAAATAATTGATCTCAGGGCTATGAAATGAAATTTTTTCAGTTAATACCGGTAAACCTGCACTAAAGGCATGTACTATAGCTAAACCTACATAACCTGGCATGATGAACCAGTCAGCACTTTTAAAAATTACCGCCAATTTAGTTTCATCAAAAATTTCACCTAAAAAGTGGCAATTTAAGTCAGCGTTTTCACTCATAGATTTCCATTGGTCAAACATTTCACCATTACCTACAACTATTATGGCAACATCTGCTTTATGCTTACTTTTTGCCAATGCGTTTATAAAATGATTTAATCGTTTACCTTCTCTCAATCTTCCTGAAAATAAATACACCGTTTTGTTATGTAGCGAATACTGAGTTTTAAAATCCTCGACTTGTAGATTAGTTACAGGTAAATAACTGGCCAATAATTTTTCTGTATTAAGTGTATTAGGTGCTACAAAAATTTTATGCTCTTTTATACCTTGTTCGACCAAATATTGTTTGCCCGGTGCAGAGAATGTAATAATTGAATCCCCTTTTGAAATACACCAATTAATGATAGTTACTCTAATTTTTTCTAGGTATTTTTTTATACCACTATTAGGTCTTTGGCAATGATCGAAGCCATGAGTCCAATATACTAATTTAGTTCGTGTCAGCTTACAAAACAAAGCTAAGGTTAATTCGGTAATATTTGAACTGTTTGGTAACGCTAACACTACCGATGGTTTTTCTTTTACAATAAATTTATACACATAAGGAAATAAACTTAAGCTTCCAATGTATTTGAATATATTCAAGCATTTGAGATACCTAAGCTTATTAGTTGGAATTATATAATCTTTAATATCACTTTGAGTTATTACATCAACCTCACAATCAAACCTAGCAGTTAACTCGGTTAAAATTTCGTTTCTATATCTTTGCCAACTAGCATCCTTTGAAACAAACAAAATTTTATTTGTCATTTTTTAAACCTTTTTTAATTGAGGATAAGTAAAGTAATGTATATAACACCCAAACAAGGTTGTTACTTCTGAAAAAGTCTGTTTCCATAAATGAGTGAATTGTAATAAACAATAAAAAAGCTATGTATAAATAATTAGAGCGACTTATTAATACTAAACTATGAATTTTAAATAAAATAAAAATTGCTAAGCCAACAAATCCGAGCATTACCCAAATATCCAAGTACGAATTATGTGACTGGTTTAATTTAGTTATAAAAGCGTCATAATCAGCACCATAGAGAATACTGAGCCCTTCTTCTCCTATTCCCCAGAAAGCCCTATATCCAACGCCAAACCATTCAAACCCTTGCATTTCAGAAAGTATAAACTCCCAGATAATAGCCCTTCCGGTAAAATCTAAACCGAGTTCTGTCAGCGTTTGAGTATCTGTGATAAGTAACATAGTAAAAATAGCTAAAGCCCCTACCCAAATACATAAAATAAACGGCAAGGCGTTAATTCTTTTGTGTTTAAACAAAAACAAAGTATATGTAAAGGAGATGAGTGTTAAAGCTAAGGATGTTTTTGACTTAGTTATTACTAATAAAAGAAATAATCCTAACAGAATGGCATAATTTATTTTGGTTTTATTTTTCTCAATAAAAACATCAAAAAGTAAAACTAAAGATGATAATGCATAAATATAGCCTGCTGTATTTTTATGACCATGTATAGAACGAAACCCTATATCTTGCCACGCAAATGAAAACGGTAAGCTAATTATTCCGACAAGCAAAACTATAATTGCAAAAAGCTTTAAAACTGAAAATATTTTCTCAAAGTCTAAGTGGCAAACTATTGCGAGTAAAAAAGAAAAAATAAATACTTGTTGTAAGAGTCTCGTAAAAGAAGTTGTAGGAATATCTGACCAAAAACAAGATAGTAAGGCAAAAAAAATCAACATAAGCATTGGTATTGATTTTATTAATACCAATTTTGCGGTCATCGCCTTTTGATATAAATATAAAATTGATATTAAAAAAGACGTAAGCATAACTAGCCTATTAACCATATTAGAAGACACCTCTAAATCGGTTACCCAGTCATCATTTCTTACTGTTAAAGACGGTGAAAATATTCCTGCCGAATTAAGTAAAAATATTAAAAGTAAAAAAAAGAGAAGATCGTTTCGGCTAACTTTCATTTAAAACACCGTGTTTTTTATTCTAATTTGAGTATTAAATACATGTAATAGTTCACCTAAAACAAAACCAATTACAATACCTAAAGCTCCAAAATAAAAGCCAAGTAACGTTGATAATAAAACACCTAAAAGTGAGACTTTAATCCCCATTAATGCTAAGTATTTAAAGTCTTCTGATACGACTAATAGATTAGTGTTTGAAAATTTAAAGGATTGGATTAGGCAAGCTAATAGCCAAGTAAGCAAAATCCATTCATTAATAGTTACTTTTAACACTGACTCAATAAAAGGCAGGGCAAGCAACACGGCTAAGGAATAAAGTAATACAACAACAACCATCAAAAATATAATCTTTTTTGACTTTATCTTCAGTAGCCCTTTATTACTAGAAATAAGCCTAGCCCATAGCGGCTTTTCAGCCATATAAATCCCTGAAGCAACTAAGTTTATTGGCATTATTATTAAACGACAAATGGCTAAAGCTGCGGTTGCCTCCAAACCAACAATTAATGTGGCTAAATAAGTATAACTATTATTTTGAGCCCAAGTAGATAGCGAACCTACAGAAGACCAACGACCGACATCCACTATATCATTCAGAGTCCTTTTTATCTCTGTGGCACTCGGGACAGTAAACTTACATCTGTATATTAAAATAATTAAACCAATCACGCCTGACAGGGCTATAACTGAATATAGATATGACAACTTGACAACTTTAAAATCAACTAACATCAGCGCAATCAATCCCAGCAAAGTAACCATAAAAGATACCAACGCTGAAATAACTATAAGTTTTCTTCTATCAAAAACATAATTATAAGCTCGAAAAAGCTCTCTAGATAAATAGAAAACAAACGCGAGATAAACTGAAATAATTAAAAATATATTGAATTTAAGTATCAGAAAAAAAACGGGAACCACAAATATTAAATAAACAACATTTGTCACATAACACAATGAAGATGCTTTATTTAACTTAGCTTGATAATCATTAATTTTGGCATATTTGACTGATAAGGTAGTATTTAAAAATGCATTTTGTAAGGTGGAAAGAAACATCAACAATGAGAAAATATTCATATAAATAGCGTAACTTGAATCGCCTAGTTCCCTTATTACAAACAGTGACAATATAAAGTTTGATGCACTCAGTGCAGCAACATCAATAACACCGCATAGTTTAAGGGTTTTGGTCCATATTTTACTCGCCATACATATAGACCGTTTTACCAATAAGTCCTTCTACTTGGCCTAAACGAGCTATTGACCTAATTAGTAAAGGAGTTCCATAATACTTATTTGTTAGTAATGAAATAATATAACCTAGCCCGATTCCAATCAAACCGCTTATTAACTTAAAAAGCACAAGCGTTAATTTATTTCCCAAACTCATATCATCCGCTCTAATTTTTATATAAGTTTGTCCGCCTCTCCTAGCACGTAAAGTAGCATATTTTAGGTTTGCACGTTCAACAGCCAAGTACTCAAAAGCTTCTGCTTCATTGCACCAAATAAACTTTGCATTAAAAGCCTTACAACGATAAAAATAATTAGAGTCTTCACCTCCAGAACGACCATACTCAGGATCAAATAGACCAACTTTTTTTATTAGTTCAATTGAAACAAATGCATTTCCAGTATTACCTGTTGAAAGCTTTTTACCTGTTATATGACGAGCACGCTCAAAAATTTTTGATGCTAAAACCCAACGAGGGGTATTTGGATAATAAACGGTAATTACAGGCCCAATAATAATGTCTGGTTTATATTTCAAATAACTCTTTTCTAACTCTACAAAGTAAGAAGTACCTATAAACTCATCGTCATCTAAGAAAAGAATAAAATCAGCCGATGTTTCCAATCCCATCGCTAAACAAGCATTCCTAACAACAGAGATGTTACGAGAAGACTCGGCTAAATAATTAATATTGATTTCATCATTGTTGAACTCAGAAATTACAGGTTTGGCACTCTCTTCAATATCATTATCTACAATTAGAATTGATAACTTAAATATTGAAGGTTTCATAGCTTCAAATATTGATATCAATAATTTTTTAAGCAATTCAGGTCTTCTGTATGTACAAATACTGATTTGTACATTTTTAATATTAGTCAATTGCACAATTTATTACCTTTGAGTAAATAGTTAAACATCTGTTTATTGGATTACTCTTCCTATCGACCAATAAGTGATGTCTTGTTTTTTCATTCTCTTAGGATCAAATAAATTACGACCATCAAAAATTATTGGTGCAATTAACTGCTCTTTTATCAAATCAAAATCTGGCACTTTAAAATTCTGCCATTCGGTACAAATAACTAAGGCATCAGCTTTGTTCAGAGCGGACTCTTTGGTACCCATCAAGCTTAGATTATCTCGACTACCATAAATTCGTTGGGTTTCTTCCATTGCTTCAGGGTCATATGCTTGTACCTTAGCTCCTGCTTCCCATAACTGTTCCATTAAAATACGACTTGGTGCTTCACGCATATCATCTGTATTAGGTTTAAAGCTTAAACCCCACAATGCAAAGGTCTTACCTTTAATTGCATCTGGATTTTTTTCTAAGTCATAGTGTTTTGTTATGTATTCAAATAACTTATGCTTTTGAGCATAATTTACGGCTTCGACTGCTTTAAGTATTTTTGATTCGTAACCTATGCTATCGGTCGTACGAACAAGTGCTTGTACGTCTTTAGGAAAACATGAACCACCATAGCCGCAACCGGGATAAATAAACTGATAACCGATTCGTGGGTCTGAACCTATGCCATGGCGAACATGTTCTATGTCAGCACCTACTCGTTCAGCAATATTTGCCATTTCGTTCATAAAGCTAATTTTAGTAGCTAACATGCAGTTGGCAGCATATTTAGTAAGTTCAGCACTTTTAATATCCATTACGATAATTTTTTCGTGATTTCGATTAAATGGTGCATAAAGTTCACGCATTTGGTCTTCTGCATCTGTCGAGTCTGTACCAATAATTATACGATCAGGACGCTTACAGTCACTAACAGCAGCCCCCTCTTTTAAAAACTCAGGATTTGATACCACCGAGAAAGTTAAATCACTTTTTCGGCTATCAAGAATTGACTGCACTGTTGCTTTAACTTTATCTGCAGTGCCCACAGGTACCGTTGACTTATCGATAATAACTTTTGGCTTTTGCATATGCGTAGCAATAGTTTCGGCTACTTTTAATACGTACTTTAAATCTGCCGAGCCATCTTCATCTGGTGGCGTACCGACTGCAATAAACTGAAGCTCACCAAATTCAACCCCAAACTGCGCATCTGTTGTAAAAATTAAACGACCTTCCGCAAAGTTTTTTTCTACCAAAGGCGTTAGCCCGGGCTCGTAAATTGGAATAATACCTTTTTTTAAGTTTTCTATCCGTGTTTCATCAATATCAACACAGCATACATTGTGACCTGCATCAGCAAGAACTGCAGCTTGAACCAAGCCGACATAACCTATACCGTAAAAAGTAGCTTTCATAATAATTCCTTACAAAATACCGCGGGTATCGATAACAACTTTTGATGCAAACTCTGTTTTATCCGCCGCTTTAAATTGTTTATGATCAACTAATACTACAACGACATTTGCTTGCTCTAGTGCGCTTTCTAGCGACACTAAACTAACATTTTTATCTGCAAGGTTGGCTGGTAGCTCAGTAATGTTTGGCTCTACCGCGAGTATTTCACCAATATTTTTTGCTGCTAACTCTTCAACAATATTCAATGCCGGACTTTCACGAAGGTCGTCAATATCGGCTTTAAACGCAAGGCCTAGGCATGCAATAACTGGACGTTTAAATTCATCAGCGGCTTTTGCTACTTTTTCAATTACGTAGAATGGTTTTGCGTCATTAGTTAAGCGCGCTTGTTTAATTATTTTTGCTTCGTCTGGGCAACTTGCAACAATAAACCAAGGGTCAACCGCAATACAGTGGCCGCCAACACCTGGGCCTGGGTTTAAAATATTTACACGCGGGTGACGATTAGCAAGCTTAATAAGCTCCCACACATTAATTTTTAATTTGTCACAAATGACCGACAATTCATTGGCAAAGGCAATGTTTACATCGCGAAATGAGTTTTCGGTTAACTTAGCCATTTCAGCAGTACGGGCATTGGTAATAATACACTCGCCACGTACGAAAGTTTCGTATAATTTAACGGCTTTTTCGCTACACGCTTTGCTCATACCACCTATAACGCGGTCGTTTGATACAAGCTCTTGTAATACATAACCAGGTAATACACGCTCAGGGCAATGCGCAATGTTAATGTCGGCGGCATCGCCTTTATCTTGTGGGAAGGTTAAGTCAGGGCGCGCTTCACTTAACCAAGCGGCTAGTTGCTCTGTTGCACCTACAGGTGAGGTGCTTTCTAAAATAACTAAGTTACCTTTTTCAAGTACTGGGGCAATCATTTTTGCAGCCGACTCAATATAGCTTAAGTCTGCGCTGTGGTTACCACTTTCGCTGTGAATAAATGGTGTAGGTACAGCTACCATAAACGCGTCGGCTTTTTCTGGCGTTGTAGTCGCTCTTAAGTTACCAGTAGATACTACGCCACGAACTATTATGTCGAGATCAGGCTCTACTATGTGTATTTCACCGGCATTAATGGTATTAACTGCTTTTTCGCTTACGTCTAAACCAATTACTTTCATACCGCGCGATGCAATAACCGCCGCAGTTGGTAAACCTATATAACCTAAACCAACAACTGAAACTGTTTTAATTGTCATTACTAAATCCTTGAAAAAGTTTTAAACTTTATTTTAATCTTTAAAGTGTTGCTTAATTTTAGCCACAATGCGTTCACACGCTTTACCATCACCATAAGGGTTATGTGCACGACTCATTGATTGATATTCTTGAGCGTTAGTGAGTAAGTTATTTACTTCACTCACAATGCGGGCTTTATCTGTGCCTACTAATTTAACTGTGCCTGCTTCTACCGCTTCTGGGCGTTCTGTAGTGTCACGCATAACAAGTACAGGCTTACCAAGGCTTGGCGCTTCTTCTTGTACGCCACCTGAGTCGGTTACGATTATGTGAGCTTGATTCATTAAGTACACAAATGGGAGATAGTCTTGCGGCTCGATTAAATGCACATTATCAACATTTTTTAATATGCGGTTTACCGGTTCGCGTACATTAGGATTTAAATGCATTGGGTATAAAATTTGTGTATCTGGGTGCGCGGTTGCAATTTCTACCAACGCCTCACAAATTCGCTCAAAACCGCCACCGAAACTCTCACGGCGGTGCCCTGTAACTAAAATAAGCTTTTTAGTTTCATCGAGCTCTGGAAACTTAGCTTTTAGAGTTGAAATTAAAGCGGTATCGGTTTTTACCTTATCAACCACTTGTAGTAATGCATCAATAACGGTGTTACCAGTAACTAGAATATCGTCAGCTTTTACTGCTTCGTTGAGTAAGTTTTGCTGCGATGTTTGCGTTGGTGCAAAGTGTAGCTTTGTTATAGCGCCAGTGAGCTTGCGGTTACCCTCTTCAGGCCATGGTGAACTTAAGTTGCCTGTGCGTAAACCCGCTTCTACGTGCCCTACTGGAATTTGCTGATAAAACGCCGCTAAGCTTGCAGATAAAGTCGTGCTGGTATCGCCATGAACAAGCACTAAATCTGGTTTAAACTCTTCAAGAATAGGTTTTAAGCCTAACAAAATATTTGTTGTTACATCGTATAAGCTTTGGCCCGGTTTCATAATGTTCAAATCGTACTCTGGTACAATTTCAAAAAGGTCTAAAACTTGGTCAAGCATTTCACGATGCTGAGCAGTAACACATACTTTTGCATCAATACCGTCTGCTGTATTTAGCGCTTTAACTAGCGGCGCCATTTTTATTGCTTCAGGTCGCGTACCAAAAATACTTAATACTTTAATAGCCATGATTTCCCTTAATTTTTTACTAACCGGTTTTGCATAACTTTATGCATTTGCCATTAATTGCTTAACACGCTTTGTAAATTCTTCACCCAATAGGTTTGATTGCATTGCGTATTCTACGTTTGCAAGCATATAGCCTAGTTTTGAGCCGCAGTCATGCGACTTACCTTTTAAATGATACGCTTCAATTGTTTCAAGATGACGTAACTGTAGTAATGCATCTGTTAATTGTATTTCGCCGCCAGCTCCTGGAGGTGTAAACTCGAGCAAGTCCCAAATAGCTGGCGATACAACATAACGCCCTGTTATGGCTAAATTACTGGGCGCTTCATCATTATTTGGCTTTTCAACCATGTTGGTAATGGTTGCATTTTCGCCAGGCGCAATATTTTTACCTGCCAAATCAACCACACCATAGTTGTGCACTTCGTCCTGTGGGACGGGCTCAACCATAATTTGATTATGTTGCGTGCGTTCAAATTGGGCGATCATTTGCGCTAAGTTATCTACCTTAAGGTTTGACTTATATTGATCGATAATTACATCGGGTAATAAAATAGCAAAAGGGTTATTGCCAATGATTGGCCGGGTTTCAAATATTGCATGGCCTAGGCCTAACGGCGCCGATTGACGAACCGATATAATGCTTACATCTCTTGGGATTATTGAACGCACCTCTTCTAGCAGACTACGTTTTACGCGAGCCTCTAGAGTAGCTTCTAGTTCAAAGCTAGTATCAAAATGGTTTTCTATCGCGTTTTTAGAAGCATGAGTAACCAGTACAATTTCTTTAATACCGGCTTTTACTGCTTCGTTTACAACGTATTGAATGAGAGGTTTGTCTACTAGTGGAAGCATTTCCTTTGGTGTTGCTTTGGTAGCTGGTAACATACGGGTACCCAAGCCTGCAACAGGCAAGACTGCTTTTAATACTTTCACTTCAATTCCTTTTATAGTTACTTTTTATTGCTCTTTACCTAAAGCAAGGTTTATCGCTTAGGTATTTCAAGCGGATATTATACACTAGTTATTAATTCACTCAATAAAATAAACAGTCTTTCGCATTACCTTGTGTTGCAAAAATGTTAAAAAGCAAAATTCTTACTTAATAATTGGATTAATAATTTTTCCTACATATTCTGAACCAAAATCATTTAAGTGGCCCGTATCTAAATACAAAGAATTTTGTTCAAAAGTCACACAACCACTTTTTGTACACATTGATTTACTTAAATCAATCAGCTTGACATTAGGATAGCTTTCAACATCTTTAAGAAAATAAAGAATTTTCGAGTAATATTGAGAAAACTCATTTCTTTGAAATGTACAATTATTATCAATGAAGTTTGAGTAGGAGACTAAACTATAATGCTTTCTCAACAGACATTGCCCAATATTTTTACCGTTATTAGGTGGAGGGCTAACAACAAATATACGTTTACCTGTTGAGCTAAGTCTTGATAACGTTTGTTTTAACGAGATTAAATAAGTATCAAAATCATTATTAAGAACTCTAGCACCATCAAAATAGTCATACTTAAACCATTGCTCGAATGCAGAAGAGAGAATTACAGTTTTAATCTGCGAGTTATTTTCTATCTCATTGATAACATCATTATTGAATTTAAAACAAGATTTTGACCAGTTTAAGTCATAACTTTTAAAATTTGGAAAAGTTGATAAAGAAACATTTGGAGAACAAGCACTTTTTGTCGCTTGTATAAGCTCATTGTTTTTAGATAAGCCTTTTACTAAATGCATTGCATATGAGTCGCCCCATACAATTGTTTTAGGGTTCTCACTAGTTTTACATTCATCAAGTATCTGAAAGTCTGATTTGAAGTTACATAGTTTATTTAGACCTATGCTTGGCTTTGATTGAGTAATTTCAGCTTTACTAAAACCACCAAACTTTGGATATAGGGAGAGTAATAAGCCCATTACAGACATAACTAATAAGCTAAAAACAGATAACGTTAGCACTGTTTTTGTAGATTTATTCGATTTTCTTCTGAAAGGCTTCTCAACATATTGATAAGAAAATAAGGATAAAAGAAAAACTATGAGCATTGAAAAAGCAATTAACTCATTAGTTAAAGACTCTAACGTCATTAATTTTGCGAAAGCAAAAATTGGCTGATGCCATAAATACAAGCTGTAGGAAATTAGACCTATAAAAACTAATATCTTACTAGAAAGCATTTTACCAACTATATTATTTTCGCTTGCGAATAAAATTATTAGTGCCGTTGAAATGACCGGCAGTATAGTAAACCAACCAGGGAAGGCATATTCGTAAGAATATGTTGAATAAGAAATAATGAGCAAAAGTATAGCCAAAATACTTAACCACCCTTTAAGGCTTTCATTTATGGCTGATAAGGTATTTTTAGTAATTAATACAGAACAAATTGATCCAGCAAGAAGTTCCCACGCTCTAGTGTGGATTAGATAAAAGTTAACTGATTGATTTGAAGTTAAGAACATAGACAGTAATGAAATAATAAAAATTACTGATAGAGCAAGAAATATATGCTTCTTAAACCTTGTAAGCAAGAGTAAGATAAATGGGAAAAATAGATAAAATTGTTCTTCTACAGCTAAACTCCACATGTGTAACATAGGGTTTAGCTCGGCACTTGGGTTAAAATAGTCAAGCTTAAGAAAGAAGAATATATTAGCCATAAATGTTGACACTGCAACAATACTATAACCGAGCATTTTCATTGATGCTGGATCTAAAAAGAAAAAGGATAGAAAACTACTAACAACAATCATAAAAGCCATTGCAGGTAATATTCTTCTAGCACGTCTCTCGTAAAAAGACGATAGAGAAAACTTCCCTTCAGAGATCTCTTTAAGCAAAATAGTTGTAATTAAAAACCCCGATATTACAAAAAAAACATCAACTCCGGCAAAACCACCAGGTAAAAGGTGTAACCCTGAGTGATGAAATAATACAGGTAAAATTGCTAATGCTCTTAAACCATCAATCTCAGCTCTGTATTTCATATTTTTTGATCCATAGAAAATCTGACTTCTGTAAAAACTTCGACATAATAAAATATTTAGTTAGCTTAAAACTACTAGCTTATTGAATAGTTTGAGATACTTATTTTAAATGTATTAGGTGGAGGAGCAACTAGTGGAAGCATTTCCTTTGGCGTTGCTTTGGTAGCTGGTAACATACGAGTACCCAAGCCTGCAACAGGCAAGACTGCTTTTAATACTTTCACTTCAATTCCTTTTATAGTTACTTTTGGTTATAACGTAGCTATATATAAAATAACGCTGCGAGTAGCGTGTTTTAAATACTACTAACCAGATGGGCGGGTATTATACACAACACATATAATCGCTCAATATAAAAAGCAGCCTTTTTGATTGTTTTAGGTTGATTTTTTGTTAACTGGTTGTTTTTTGCCTTTTTTGTAATCTATCAATTTACTTTCAATGGGAATATAATAGTACTGTTAACTTTTAAGGGATGGGATTTGTGCGCGTAGGAATTTGCATAATTATATTAGTGTCTTTTTTTGCTTGTGCACAAGACATGCTTTTACATTTGCGTAATAGCGATATAATTACCCGTGCCAAACAGTTTTACGGCGATGCAGGCCACCAACGAATAAAAACATGGCTGAGTTTTATAGATGACTCTGCCGACAAAAGCGAATGGCAAAAAATTCATTTGGTTAATGACTTTTTTAATAAGCATATAAAGTACAAAACCGATGACGATCTTTGGCAAAAAAAAGATTACTGGGCCACCCCGCTAGAAAGCCTAGGTGTTGGCATGGGTGACTGTGAAGATTATGTTATTGCTAAATATTTTACTTTAATCGCTTTAGGTATCCCCGAAGATAAAATACGCTTTATGTATGTACGCCAGCGTACGGTTAATCAACCACACATGGTGCTTATATACTTTGAACAACCTAACCAAATACCGCTGGTGCTCGACAATTTTAATACAAAATTAGTGCCTGCTAGCAATCGGGGCGATTTAAAACCTATATACAGTTTTAATGGCCAAGGTTTATGGTTAGCCAAATCCAAAGGGTTAGGTAATAAGGTTAAAAATAGCCGTGGGGTTTCTGCTTGGAACACTATGCTAGAACGAATTGAACAAGGTGAGCTTGCCCCCGCCGCCGGTAACAATAAAGGAACTAGTAGTTATGTCTCGACTCTTTAAACATGGATTGAGTTTAAAAACTCAAGTATATGGCTTGATCATATTAATTTCGGTTATTTCATTTTGTGTACGCGTTATTACCGATGTGGATACAACCCGTAATTATTTACAAACGCAAATGGCCAGCCATGCGCAAGACACCGCTACCAGTTTAGGGCTTTCTATATCTCCTTATTTAGAAGACGACAGCCTAGTAATTGCCGAAACGATGGCAACCGCTATTTTTGACTCTGGTTACTACAGTGAAATTAAGTTTACTGATGTACAAAATAATACTGTATTTGAGTTACAAAACCCTAAACGCGTTGAATCAGTTCCTAGCTGGTTTATAGGTGCTGTTGAACTAAGTGCACCAACTATGCATTCTGAAATAAACAATGGTTGGATGATGGCAGGCACACTTGATGTAACCAGCCATACTGGGCAATCTTACCTTACCTTATGGCAACACACACTCCGCAGCTTATATAGCTCATTTTTGCTATTAGCAGCATCGCTGGCTATTGCATTTTTAATTTTACGCGCAGTATTTAAGCCGTTAAAAGCAGTAGAAGACCAAGCCACTTTAGTGACTCGAAAACGCTTTACCTTAAATAAAGAAATACCAGTAGCACGGGAGCTTCGTACTGTTACCCAAGCCATCAATAACATGGTTATAAACTTACAAAGTACGTTTGATTCGCTGACCAAACAAACACAAGCGCTTACTGAAGAAGTATACATAGATTCGTTAACGGGGTTGGGTAACCGTAAGTCGTTTGAAAACCACTTTAATTCTGTTGTAAATAATATTACTGACGATGCGCCAATTACTGCGTTGATGCTTACCCTGCCCTCGTTAAATAATATTAACCAAGTGGTAAGCTACCAAGATGGTGATCAGCATGTACTTGATGCAGCAAAAATACTTAAACAGCTTGCTGATGAGTTACCAAATTCAACTATATTTAGGCTTAATGGGGGTACGTTTGTATTACTGGCCCCATATGACGTTTTATTTTTAAATAAAGCCCGCCTAGACCTCATTGATAATTTAAGTCAAAAAGAAAACAGCTTACATATAAACGGTTACGCTAATTTAGCCATTGTTGGCGTTGAGCAAGGAGCGAGTTTAGGTGAAGTGTTATCGCTACTTGATACTGGTTGCACTATAGGTGAAGACACTACGTTTGATAAAAACGATAAAGAGTCATTATTTAGTGTTAACCAATGGCGTACCTTAATTAAGTCGATTATAAATGCTGGCGAAGTGAGTTTTTCGGTGCAACCTGTTAAACAAGCTAATAAAACTGATTCTCAGTGTTACTTTGAGGTATTTGCACACTTTATTCATGAAGGCGAAAAGGTAAATAATGGCCACTTATTCGCGATGGCTGAAAAGTTAAATTTAACCGAAGAACTCGATAAAAAAATTATACGTAGCTTTGTAGATGTAAAAGAGCAATACCCAAATGATGTATTTGCACTTAATATTAGCAAGGCATCCTTGTACTCAACTGACTTTATACAATGGCTTACCCTTTACTCGCACGCTAAACCGGTAATTAAAACAAACTTAGTGTTTGAACTACATGAAATTGGTTTGCTTTATAACGTGCATGTTGCGTCTTTACATATAGATGCAATTAAAGAGCTGGGTATTAATGTGTGTATTGAACACTTTGGTACTAGCTTAACGTCGTTTAGGTATTTACAAGGTCTTGATATTGAGTATGTAAAAATTGATGGTAGTTATATTCAAGATTTAGTAACTAACCCACAAAGCCAATTTTATATTCAAACAGTTAATAATATTTGTCATGGTTTTGGTATTAAAGTTTTAGCCTGTTTAATTGAAAAAACCGAGACTTTAGAAATTCTCGAATACTTAGGATGCGATGGCGTACAAGGTAATTTAATACTGCCACCATCAAAAATTATTAAATCTAATGAAAATGGCGTAAATAAAGAGTTTACTTTTTGCGCCGATGCGCTAAAATTTTGCAATTAGTACTCAACCAAGGGACGAGAAATGAAAAAATTAATTTTAGCTGGCTTAGTAGCTAGTGCGTCTGCTCTAACTGCTTTGCCAACCTATGCACAAACGGATAACGATGCTGTGGTTCAAGAAGTGAGCATAAATAGCATTATTGATATTCTTAATAACGTAACAGCAGATACTACGCCAGAGCAATTACGCGAAGATTTAGTAGAAGCGATTAAACGTATTTGTAAAAATAAAGAAAAAATCAAGCTAGACGAAAAACTGCTTAATGGCGCTTGTGGCGCTGCTGATATAGATGCAATGGTTGCTGCTGTTGTGGCACGTTTTGGTGCAGACAATCCATTAATTTCTGACTTTTTAGCTGCTCTTTCGGATGCTGGTTTAGATACTGATGCAATTACCCTAGCAGCAATTACTGCGGGTGTTGATGCTACAACCGCTTCTGAAGCAACTGCTGCAGGTCCGGGTACTGGCCAGCCAGCTCCGCCAGTAGGCAGCTTACCAACATTACCAACACCTCCAGGTTCTGGTGGTACAGGCGGTGATAACGGTATATCTGAAGTCGGTAACTAGTTTTTACTATTAGTATATTTAAACGCAGCCAATTGGCTGCGTTTTTACTTTGTTTGAGTTTATTTTGAATCGTTTTATATTTTTTCTTATTTGTCTGATCCTTTTTTTGCTTCCCCTTCCTTTAGGTAGTTACAGGCCTTGGGCAATTTTAGCTATTGGTATTTTAACTAGCTTTACCTTTATTACTCACTTGGCAAACAGTGTTTTAAATAACCACCAAGCACTTTTCCCTCCTCGATATACTTGGCCATTATTTACTGCCTTAGGCATTGTTGCTTTGGTGTGCGGGGTCCAGTTATTTGGCGTAAGTGTTGATGCTTTTCAAACAAAACAAATGTTATTAAAAACCAGTTTTTTAATAATGTTGGGCTGGTTAATATTTAATTACTGTAATAATGTAAATCGTATTAAAAAATTAATTTACGCCGTCATTTGCGCCGGTGTTTTTCAGGCTTTGTATGCTAGTTACTTAAACTTATCGCCCGATATTGTTAGCCCTTTATTTGGCTACAAACACACCGACAGAGCTATTGGTACTTTTACCTATTCTAACTTTTTAGCTAACTATTTAGCGCTGTGTTTATGCTTAGGCATTGGTGTGTTAATTAGCGAATTAAAACGCACTAACAATGGCTATAAACCTACTTTAAAACAAACGCTACGCGCCTGGGCCGAGGTATTATTAAGTTCTAAAATAATCTTACGTATTTCGTTAATTATTATTATTGTGGCGCTTATTTTAACTCGCAGCCGTATGGGTAACTCGGCGTTTTTTATTGCCTTAATTATAGTGAGCTTACTGGCGCTGTTTGTTTATAAGCAAAAGCCTAAAGCATTTAAGTTACTGATTGTGAGCTTTTTTATTATCGATTTAATCATCATTGGTGCCATTTTCGATGTAGAAAAGGTAAAACAACGTATTAGCGAAACCAGTTTACAATCGGAAACTCGCGATGAAGTTGTACGCGACTCAATCCCACTAATTTTAGATAACCCGTTATTAGGCTCGGGCGGCGGTACTTTTTACACTGCGTTTCCTGCATATCAGTCTGAGCCCTACTCTGGTTATTACGACAATGCGCATAACGATTATGTGCAATTTGCAGTTGAGCTGGGTATTCCTGCAACGGCGTTATTGGGACTACTGGTGCTTTATTGTTTATGGTTGTGTATTAATACTATGCGAACGCGCAAAACGGCCCTTTATCAGGGGGTGGCGTTTGGTTGTGCTACAGCTATTGTAGCAATGATGCTGCATTCGTCGGTTGATTATTCGCTTCAGGCGGGGGCTAATTCGATGTTATTTATAGTGGTGTTATGTTTAGCTTTATTAACCAACAAGTTACCGGCATCAAAGCGGATTAAAAAACGGCGCAGCAAAAGTTAACGGGCTGCGGGGAGCGGGTTACGAGCTGTTGTATCCTAACATCTCTTTGACCTTCTCATTTACTCCTCATTATCTTCTCTCAGTGCAATAAGATCTTTAAGAAAAGTATGCACAAAGAGAGCTAAGAGACGCTGCGCTTTTAGAGGTTAAAGTC
>NZ_PNCN01000198.1:0-354 GCF_005886135.1 Pseudoalteromonas sp. S4741
TATGATTGTCGTCCATATAAAGGTGGAAACAGTGAAGAATGTTCTATTGATAATCCAACAGCCGGCACTTACCATGTAATGCTGCGTGGTTATTCAGCCTACAGTGGCGTGAGTTTAGTCGGTAACATTACGGGTGGTTCAACAGGTGGTGGTTCAGGCACTCCTCAAGCAGGTGGTGGCACAGTGTCTGATATCACAGCAAATGCAGGTCAGTGGAAACATTACACGCTAGATGTACCGGCGGGTATGGTAAGCTTTACTGTTACAACGTCAGGCGGCACCGGTGATGCAGATTTATTTGTAAAATTTGGTAGCCAGCCAACAAGCTCAAGCTATGATTGTCGTCCATATAAA
>NZ_PNCN01000199.1:0-769 GCF_005886135.1 Pseudoalteromonas sp. S4741
ATTCTTAACTGATCTGCATTATGCCTAGTGCAGGCTTTTTTATTTTTGTAGAGCTGCTAAAGTAGCGCTCATATGTTTATTAAAGAGAAAAAGTAATGGCTGGATTTTGGAATTACCGTGTAATTTATTGTGAAGCAACCAAAGATGAAGCGGCGCAATATCAAATACACGAAGTGGAATATAATCTAAATGGTAAAGTAACTAACTGGTCAGAAACGGGGGCAGCGCCGTTTGGTACTTCGTTAGATGAACTAAAAGATGATGCTGAGCGCTTAAAAACAGCATTTGAAAAACCCGTACTTAAAGTGATGCGCAAAGCCCGTGGTTACGAGTTAGTTGATGTAAACACCGGTGAAGACGCTTATGCTGAGCCGCCAGCAGGCTTGACTGAGTAACACAAATTAATGAAAGGTGCTTAGGCACCTTTTTTAATATTCAGGGCATAGGCTAAACAGCTAAACAACAAGGAGAAAGTATGTCTATTGAAGCGGTATTATTTGATATGGATGGCACGTTAGTTGATTCTCAAAGTGTGCATTATATCTGCTGGAGCCAATTACTTGCGCCTTTTGGTGTGTGTTATAAAGAAGATGATTTTTGTCGGCGCTTTTCGGGACGTCCCACTATTGACGCTGCAAAGGAAATAAAACAAACCCATAACTTGTCTATGAGTAGTCGCTATTTAGCGGATGAAAAATACCGTTTGTTTAAGGGTCTGTTGACCTTTGCAGATTTAAATTTGTTCAAGCTAGGGGCGATTTAATCGCGG
>NZ_PNCN01000200.1:0-1172 GCF_005886135.1 Pseudoalteromonas sp. S4741
CGTTGCCCGTTGCCCGTTGCCAATAGCTTAAATATAGAATATTTATAATAAATTTAATTTTTTTGATTTTTTTGCTTCACAAGCATGGGGATATTATGTATTATGCGCGCCACACCAAACAAGGTGTATGTAGTGGCGGTTGTAGCTCAGTTGGTAGAGCCCCGGATTGTGATTCCGGTTGTCGCGGGTTCGAGCCCCGTCAATCGCCCCACTATTCTTTAAGTCTCCTCAGTAATATCTACAGCTAACCTCTAAATTATATTTATCCGGTTTAAATCTAAAATAAAAATAATACACACTTATCAGTAGCCGCTGGTTCATTCCATGTTACACAGCCTATTTCCCGTATTTACGCTTTAGCCATTATCTCAAAACATATAAGTGCGCACATAACACCTCACCTACGTTTAAACCAAACGCCGTGCTTGGCTTAATCTCTGCCTTTAACCTTTTGCCTTTAACCTTTAAAAAGACGCGGAATAAATCCGCTGCTACATGTGTGCGGCGTAAAGCCCTGCCTACAGGCTATTTTAATTTACCCGCCACCTCGCAGCCCGCCGCTCGTAACCTTTAAAAAGACGCGATATAAAATCGCTGCTACACTTTATTCTTTATGCGCAAGGACTCGCTATGAAGAAGGCTTATAGACTCAGGAAAGGGAGGGTCTCATTAACTAATCATTACTATATTGTCACTATGGTATCCCATAATCGTAATAAGCTTTTTACTAAACTTAATATGAATCGTTGTTTAATAAAACATATGCGAGAGCTAGAACGAGAACAACGAATAAAATCAATCGCATTTGTTATTATGCCAGACCACTTACATTGGCAATTTCAAATACTTTCAAACAATACGCTTTCAAATGTAGTTCGTCTTTTTAAAGGTAGAACTGCCGCGAGTTTTTATCAGTTTGAGGTTTATAGATTGTGGCAAAAAGGATATTACGATCATTTAATTCGTAATGAAGAAGATCTTATAGCAAGCGCTCGTTATATTATTGCCAATCCTTTGAGGGCAAAGTTAATAGCCAATGTTGCAGATTACCCTTACTGGGATTGCGTTTATGTTTAATATTACAGCCGACGTGTAGCAGATGTATGGACTCCTCCCCATTAACGGGAGAGTACGGTATAAAGAAATTGCAAAACAACTTTTACCAATTAAGG
>NZ_PNCN01000201.1:0-3970 GCF_005886135.1 Pseudoalteromonas sp. S4741
ATACTGTAAGAATGTATCTTTTATCCTATATTCATATACCCTATAACTTTTTTCAAATAACCTTTAACCTTTAACCTTTAACCTTTAACCTTTAACCTTTAACCTTTAACCTTTAACCTTTAACCTAATCCTAACTTTGCACTTAAATAAAACCACTGTATTATCAACGCAGAATTTAGTTTTAGGTAAAATAAATGCATACTTTTTTTATTGATATCATCACCGCAATGCAAAGCCATTTATGGTTTTACTTAACCACGATTGGCCTAGTGAGTTTATGTATTGGTAGCTTTTTAAATGTGGTGATTTATCGCTTGCCGCTAATGATGCAAAAAGAATGGCAAACTGAATGCCGCTTATTATTAGCCGATGAACTAACCAGCCCAAAGGCTAAACAGACCACTGAACACACTATTGACACGTTTAACTTAGTTAAACCCAATTCATGCTGCCCAAAGTGCAAAGCAGCCATAAAGCCATGGCAAAATATTCCCATTATTAGTTGGTTATTTTTAAAAGGACAATGCGCGACCTGTAACAACCCAATATCAGTGCGTTACCCTCTCGTTGAAGCCATTACCGCTATTTTAAGTTTAGTGGTTGCCTACCGCTTTGGCGCAACAGAGCAGGCTTTATTATATGTTGCCATTACTTGGGCATTGGTAGCACTGACTTTTATTGATATTGACCACATGTTACTGCCCGATCAGCTTACTTTACCGCTAGTATGGCTTGCGCTTATAGCCGCTGTAATGGGCGTAACAATAAGCCCGAGTGATGCAATAATCGGGGCCGCCTGCGGCTATTTAAGCCTGTGGAGTATGTTTTGGCTATTTAAGCTATTAACCGGTAAAGAAGGCATGGGCTATGGCGACTTTAAGTTACTTGCGGTGTTTGGTGCTCTACTTGGCTGGCAGTCGCTATTAACCATTATTTTGCTCTCCAGCGTAGTTGGCGCTGTAATTGGCATTGCCCTGCTGAGCATTCAAGGTAAAGACAAAGCAACGCCTATTCCTTTTGGCCCTTACTTAGCAATAGCCGGTTGGATCACTATGCTATGGGGGTCGCAACTGCAAAACAGCTATTTTAATTTTATTGGCTATTAACTATGAGCAATACACAACATCATAAAAATAACTGGGTGCTAGGGCTAACCGGCGGGATTGGCTGCGGTAAAACTGCAGTTAGCGATATGTTGGCAGCACTAGGTATTACTATTGTGGATGCAGATATAGTGGCTCGCCAAGTGGTTGAACCCGGCACTGATGGCTTAAAAGCGATTATTGCGCATTTTGGCACTGACATACTCGATGAATATGGCGCTTTAAATCGTGGCGAGCTAAGAGCGCGTATTTTTAGTAACGCTGAGCAAAAAGCGTGGCTCAATGCCCTGCTGCACCCTTTAATACGCACTAAACTACTCACTGACTTAAAAAACGCGCAAAGCGACTACGTGGTGTTAGTTGCCCCACTATTATTTGAAAATGGGCTTGATGGCTACTGTCATCGTACTTTGCTAATAGACGTTCCCAAAGAGGTGCAAATTGCACGTACTACACAGCGCGACAATATAAGCACTGAACAAGCAAAACAAATTATTGACGCACAAATGTCTCGAGAGCATAAACAACAAAAAGCGGATGATATTTTAAATAATAACCGCGACCTAAGCGATGTAAAACAAGACTTACTTAAGCTACATAATTATTATTTACAGCAAGCAAAGTCTACAATATAGAGTGACTAACCCAATCACAGCGCAATAAACTGATATTTTTATCAGTAAATTATCTGCTGCATTGGTACGATTAATGTATTCCTTTCTTTTTTCTGATAAATTGCTGACAAATGAAGGATTAAATCAGGTGCGCAATGAATATTAACTCACCGTTATTAAGAAAATTTATTACCCTCGGCCGGGTTGATACCGATACCATAAAAGCCAGGCAGCAAGACTTTGCCTCAACTGCAGAGCTTATCTCTAAATGTGGAAAAATAGACAGTAAAGATTTAGCTGAGCAATGCATTGATTTATTTAGAGTGCCTTTTTTTGATTTAAAAGATTTTAATGTTGCACAAATTCCTGCCGAGCTAGTTAAAGAAAAGCTGATCCGCAAACACCACATTTTGCCTTTGGTACAAAAAGGCAGGAAAGTGTATATTGCCGCCTCAGATCCTACCGATTACGGCGCTTTTGAAAACTTTGAATTTAGCACGGGTTTATCGTGCGAAGTAGTTGTGGTTGACTACGTCCAGCTCGATAACAAAATTGAGCAATTACTCGATGCTGCAGGCAGCTTAGATTTAAGCGCCGATGAATTTAAAGAGTTTGCTGAACTCGATTCTGAGCAGCACAAAGAACACCCCCCTAAAGACGATGACAAAGACGACGCCCCGATAATTGTCTACATTAATAAAATTTTAATGGATGCAATAAAAAAAGGCGCCTCAGATTTACACTTTGAACCTTATGAACACAAATATCGTATTCGCTTTCGCATAGATGGTATTTTGTACGAAGTTGCCAGCCCGCCAAAAACATTGGCCAGTAAGCTATCGGCGCGAATAAAAGTAATGTCGCGACTGGATATTGCAGAAAAGCGTAAACCACAAGATGGCCGTATTAAGCTTAAAATCACTGAGCGTAAAAGTATTGATTTTCGTGTTAGTACCATGCCCACTTTGTGGGGCGAAAAAATTGTAATGCGTATTCTTGATTCATCAAGTGCCATGCTAGGTATTGATGTATTAGGCTATGAACCCGAGCAGAAAAAACTATACCTCGATGCACTTGAGCAACCGCAAGGCATGATTTTGGTTACCGGGCCGACAGGTTCGGGTAAAACGGTTTCTTTGTATACGGGCTTAAATATACTCAATCAGCCGGAGCGGAATATTAGTACCGCTGAAGATCCGGTAGAAATTAACCTCGAAGGGGTTAACCAAGTACAAATAAATACTAAAGCCGATATGACCTTTGCTAATGCACTGCGGGCGTTTTTACGTCAAGATCCCGATGTGGTGATGGTGGGTGAAATACGTGATTTAGAAACTGCAGAAATATCAATTAAAGCGGCGCAAACCGGTCACTTGGTGCTCTCAACACTGCATACCAATTCAGCGCCAGAAACAATTACTCGTTTGTTAAATATGGGTGTACCCGCGTATAATGTGGCCAGTTCTATTAGTTTAATTATAGCTCAGCGTTTAGCCCGAAGATTATGCTCTAAATGTAAAACACCAGAGCAATTACCTCGCGAAGAGCTTATACGCCAAGGCTTTAGTGAACAGCAAATTCAAGACATGGTTTTATACGCACCTAAAGGCTGTGAAAACTGTACCGATGGCTACAAAGGCCGTGTTGGTATTTACGAAGTAATGAAAATTACGCCTGAAATAGCGCAAATTATAATGCGCGGCGGTAACTCATTAGAAATTGCGGATGTATCACTTAAAGCAGGATATAATAATTTGCGTTTATCGGGTATTCGTAAAGCTGCAGAGGGTGTGACCTCACTTGCTGAGATTAATCGTGTCACTAGTTTTTAAATAGAAAGCTTAGCTGTTTATTATAAATTGAGTCGCAAAGCCTATATTAATGTGAGAGTAAATTATGCCAACAGTGGTTAACTGCCCAACCTGTAAAGCAAAAGTAGAATGGTCAGCACAAAGTCCGAATCGCCCTTTTTGTTCAAAACGTTGCCAACTTATTGATTTAGGTGAATGGTCGTTTGAAAATAATAAAATTTCAGCGCCGATTACATCTGCAGATGAGTTCAGTCAAGACATGATTGAAGATATTGAAGCAATGATGGCAAAAAACGAAGATAACTTTTTTAAGTGATTTTTAAGGGTTCGAGGTTCGAGGTTCGAGGTTCGAGGTTCGAGAAATAAAAAAACCTTGTGGTTAACATCGCAAGGTTTTTTTATACCTGTAGCAGCGGGTTAAACCCCCTTCAGGTATAAGGAT
>NZ_PNCN01000202.1:0-2404 GCF_005886135.1 Pseudoalteromonas sp. S4741
CGAACCTCGAACCTCGAACCTAGCTCTTAAAAGCGTCTTGTAGTGGAGGGACTACTTGCTTTTTGCGGCTCAATACGCCGTCTAGCCATACTTTACCGTCTTCTGGCTTTTCACCATAGGCTTGCTCAACAAGGCTGGCATCGTCTGATGCAATCAGCATTTGTGAGCCTTCTTTCATAATGTCGGTTAGTAGTAAAAATACTGAATGACGACCGCCTTCTTCTTTAAGCTTGGCGATGTCGGCTTCAAGGTCGGCTTTAATCTCGTCAAATACCGCAAGGTCAATAACTTCTAACTGACCAATGCCAACAAGGTTACCGTTCATGTTAAAGTCTTTAAAGTCACGCATTACTAAGTCACGTACTGGCGTATCTTCAACGGCTGATTTAACACGGAACATGTCCATGCCTAGTTCTTTAAAGTCTTCAATGCCTGCAATTTCTGCAAGCGCTTCAACACATTTAATATCGGCAGTAGTACAGGTTGGTGACTTAAAAATAACCGTGTCGCTTAAAATAGCGCAAAGCATAATGCCAGCAATATCTTTAGGGATCTCAACGTTATAAAAATCGTACATCATCTTAATAATGGTGTTTGAGCAACCAACAGGGCGGATCCAACACTCAAGCGGTGTCGATGAGGTTAAATCACCTAGTTTATGGTGATCAACTACGCCAACAACGCGAGCCTGATCAATATCGTCAGGTGCTTGGGTTTTCTCTGTGTGGTCGACAATATAAACGTCTTCGCCAGCGTAGCTAAGTTTTAGCTCAGGCGCTTCAAAACCGAATTTATCTAAAATAAATTGTGTTTCAGGTGACACTTCGCCTAGGCGAGTTGGGATTGCTGGCTCATCAATTTGGTTTTTTAAATACGCTAGTGCAATTGCACCACATATTGAATCTGAATCTGGGATTTTATGGCCCACTACATACATTGACATGACTAAACTCCTTAAAATTTGCCGATATTCTAGCAAAGTCTTTGGGTTTTAACATATAGACAGTGTAATTAAGTTTTGGTTACACTTTAAATCGATATTATTAATTGGAAGACCCACATGCAACTCGGCCGCAAAGGTTGGAACAATGTTATTATTTTTTCGATGTTGATTATGATCTTCTTTTTAAATGGACTGCATAAAAACATAGGGAATGATGAAACACAGGCGCAATTGCAGCCACTACTTCCTGTGCAAAGTTTTGTATTAACACTTAAATTTAGCGACCAAAAAATTGAGCGTATTGGCACTAGTTGGCGTACTACTGCTTTGCAAAAAAATGTACCGCTTAGTTGGCAAGGCTCAGAGCAGCAACTTAGTGAGCTTGTTTATTTATGGCAAAATACCGCGCTGATGACCACTACCACACCTGATGCGCTTGATATGAATAAGCCACTATCGGTGGCCACGCTTGAACTCGCGGGTGAGCTCCTACCTTGGGTGTACTTATTATATGAAGCAAATGGTCAGTATTATCTTCTCGATAAAACCAGTCAGCGATTATTGTTGCTAGATTTAACCACTGCAAAACAATTATTTCCAAGTTTTACCTTTTCATAAGTGAGTTTTATAAATGCCTGAATTACCAGAAGTAGAAGTTAGCCGTATGGGCATTACCCCCCATGTGCTAAACCAAGTTGTGACTAAGGTAAATATTCATAATGCTAGTATGCGCTGGCCTGTGCCAGATGAGGTGTATCAACTTGAAGGGCTGGTGGTTAGTAGTATTGAGCGCCGTGCTAAATACTTATTGTTAAAGTGCGAGTTAGGCTCGGCTATATTGCATTTAGGTATGTCGGGGAACTTGCGGGTTGTAAACGCCAATGAACCACTTAAAAAGCACGACCATGTTGAGTTTATTTTAGCGAATAATAAGGCGCTGCGTTTAAACGACCCGCGTCGCTTTGGTTGCTGTTTATGGCAAGCCCCCAATGAAGAGCATAAGTTACTTGCTAAATTAGGCCCAGAGCCACTCACCGATGACTTTTTTGCTAAACGTGTTTATGAGCAATCTCGCAATAAAAAAGTGCCTGTTAAGCAGTTTATTATGAATAACGCTGTGGTGGTGGGGGTTGGTAATATTTACGCTAACGAATCATTATTTAAAGCGGGTATCGATCCGCGAAAAGAAGCCGGTAAAGTAAGCCTTAAACGCTACCAAGCGTTAATCCCAATTATAAAAGACACCTTAGCCGCTGCAATTACCCAAGGCGGCACAACGTTAAAAGACTTTGCCCAAAGTGACGGTAAGCCTGGCTACTTTGCGCAGCAGCTATTAGTGTATGGCCGAAAAGGCCTGCCCTGTGTAAATTGCGAGAGCGAACTAACCGAAATTCGCCTAGGTCAACGCAGCACCGTTTTTTGTGAGGTGTGTCAGAAATAATAAAGGTTAAAGGTTAAAGG
>NZ_PNCN01000203.1:0-313 GCF_005886135.1 Pseudoalteromonas sp. S4741
CACTTTACAAATCCAGTTTAAATTAATAATATATAGATATTATATAGATGAGCACTGAAATGTTAAGAGCAACAAAAGTACGTATTTACCCAACGCAAGAACAGGCTGAGTTTTTAATTGCTCAGTTTGGCGCTGTGCGTTTTGCGTATAACAAAGCTCTTCATTTAAAATCTCACATGTACCGCAAGTATGGTGTCACTCTGAATCCTAAAAAGGATATAAAGCCACTACTTGCAGTTGCCAAGAAATCACGAAAATACCACTGGTTGAAGCAATACGACTCCATCGATTTGAAGCAATCGGAGAATAACCT
>NZ_PNCN01000204.1:0-215 GCF_005886135.1 Pseudoalteromonas sp. S4741
CACTTTACAAATCCAGTTTAACTTAATAATATATAGATATTATACAGGTGAGCACTGAAATGTTAAGAGCAACAAAGGTACGTATTTACCCAACGCAAGAACAGGCTGAGTTTTTAATCGCTCAGTTTGGCGCTGTTCGTTTTGCGTATAACAAAGCTCTTCATTTAAAATCTCACATGTACCGCAAGTATGGCGTCACTCTGAATCCTAAAAAG
>NZ_PNCN01000205.1:0-1154 GCF_005886135.1 Pseudoalteromonas sp. S4741
GTGACTACTCACCGCCTTATCAGGCGATGCTTCTTATTTCGTTAGCCGTTGCTCGGTAGTATCGAGACTTACGCAGCTTCCATAAGCAGAGACGACTGTCCAGCCGCCTTTAATTCCTGAATACCTTTATCACGGATATTGAGGGCGGCATTTAAGTCGCGATCTATACCTGTAGTGCCGCAAGATGGACAATCCCACTTGCGAACTGATAAGGGGATTTCATCCATTTTATGACCGCAACAATGACAAGTTTTAGAGCTTGCATACCACTGGTCGAGCTTCACTAGGTGCTTACCTTGCTCTTTCAGTTTGTACTCCAACTTAACGACAAAGCCATGCCATGAGGCATCCGCTATGTGTTTCGCCAGTTTGTGGTTTTTCATCATATTGGCTGATTTCAATGTCTCAACTATCACCGCTTGGTTTTCGTCAACGAGAGTTCGAGAGAGTTTGTGTTGAAAGTCAGCGCGAGCATTCGCTACTTTTTCATGGCATTTGGCTACCAGCAAACGTGCTTTTGCCCTGTTTGCGCTGCCTTTTGCTTTTCTGGATAACTGACGCTGTTTGCGTCTGAGGTTTTTCTCAGCACGTTTTACAAATCTTGGGTTGGCGGTTTTTCTGCCATTAGATTGAATAGCAAAATGAGATAAACCTAGATCGATACCTGTAACCTTACTTATCGTGTGAAGCAGTACTGGCGCTTCAACTCCATCATCAACAAGGAGCGAGGCGTAGAACTTACCCGTTTTGCTTAGGCTTACCGTGATGCTTTTAACTGAGCCAATAATTTCACGATGGATATTCGCTTTAACAGGCTTCATCTTTGGGAGCTTGATTGCGCCATCAAGCACCTTAACACCTACGCAGTGGTAACTAGATTGTTTGCCCTGCCTACGTTTGAATTGCGGGTATTTGGCTTTTAACTTTGGATTGAAAAAGTTATCAAAGGCTTGATGAAGGTTAATCACCGATTGCTGCAAAGCGATGGAGTCGTATTGCTTCAACCAGTGGTATTTTCGTGATTTCTTGGCAACTGCAAGTAGTGGCTTTATATCCTTTTTAGGATTCAGAGTGACGCCATACTTGCGGTACATGTGAGATTTTAAATGAAGAGCTTTGTTATACGCAAAACGCACAGCGCCAAACTGAGCAAT
>NZ_PNCN01000206.1:0-1601 GCF_005886135.1 Pseudoalteromonas sp. S4741
ATGCAGATCTGAGGTTAACTAGCTGTAGTTATAGAATTTCCTGAACAATAATGTAATGAGGAAATATTTATGACTAATAAATCTGATAGTGCAATAGCAAGTTGGCATAAGGCCGCCAGAGCTGAAAATGTAGACCATATAATTGGTACAGTAGCCGCTTTTTCACAGTGTCGTGGTACTTTAAAATCAATGTTGAAAGTATTAGATTTAGAACGGGCCAAGCTTCGCTATCTAGGGTAGCGTTGCTCTGACCATTATTGGTTACATAATCATGCACATCGCACTAAAGACACTCCTGGCTATCCTTGGCATCATGGCTGCCGTGTTCGATTGGTAAAAAGCAGTTTAGAAATGCACTGGTACTACAATACATTTGTTAAAAAGGAAGAGGGGGAAGGATATAAAGTATTTAGCAAACATATTTGTCGAGAGCTAAAACACCGCTATTCAAAAACTTCTTTTAATCGAGCACAATATTATGAACGGCCGATAATAAATCAAACTGAAGCCGGATTTGAGTTAATTCGTATTATGAATGCAAACCTCAGTGCAATGCGGAGGATGATCAAAATGAATTTGAAAACCTTGGACAAGCTAGAAGATCATATCAATAAATTTGAAAACCCTATAACCAAATAATTTAAAAAATCGCACAAAGCCCACTATTTTAGTGGGCTTTGAGTTTTATCGTTATTTGGAAAAACTTTCACATGTGAAACTTTTTAAGGTCATTGTATTAGCCACATTGCTTACTTCTATTATTTGATAAATAATAATTATGCATTTAACTTTTATACAGTCTGAGCTATATGCCAACAATAAAAAATTTAGCTTACTTACCTTAATTAGGTAAAAATAGTTTAAAAAATTTATGTTCTTTATAACCCAATCTAAACTCCGTATCTCTGCGAGGGTAGTAGCTTTTGATGATTACACTTCTCTCTATTAATTCAACCCCAGCACTTATAAGTGGGTTTAATATAGTTTTAGATAAACGGTAAAATGGTGAGCTTACACCAAACTTTGCAGCACCATAATGAATAATGGCTGCAATATTAGCGTTAGATGAGGTATGCTTTTTTACTTCCAACCCTGGGGTGGGATAGCGCTTAACTTTTATCAACATCTCTTTATACAACGAAGCTGCAAGCTCAAGCGCAGCCCCTTTTTCTAAATCAAAAGGAATGCAATACCACTTCGTCCTTGTGCGATGCGCTTTTAAACTCACTGTATAAACAGGTTTGGGAGTCGTAAGGCGCAATCTAATGAAGTGCTGTTTGTTCGTTAAAACATCAAACTTAGGTATATCTACCTTTGCGACTTGGTAGTTAACTGCCAACTCAAACGCAGTGTGGCTGTGTTTAGGGATGATGAATATTTGTCCCCACCAGGTAATTGTAATAGAGCAGTTATTTGCTTTAAATGACTTAAACAAGCTATGTAATAGCACTAAGGAGGGCGTTCAGAATTCTGTGTCAGCCTAAATTGCTAAATATCTAGCACGCCATCTAACCTACCTTCGAAGTGAATGGCTAATTGCGACAATGTCAGGTTCCAATTGTGGATTGGCATTGTCCATTTCTTCGAAGCGTTCAATATGC
>NZ_PNCN01000207.1:0-4690 GCF_005886135.1 Pseudoalteromonas sp. S4741
GCTATTGCCCGTGCTAAAGCTAAGAAAGCAGCGCAAGCTAATGCATTAGCACAACAGAATGAAAATGCTGAGCCACAAGGCAACGATGAATCTTCTAACGGTTCAGAGCAAACAGCTCAAGCGAAGAAAAAAGCCGCCGTAGCCGCCGCCATTGCCCGTGCTAAAGCTAAAAAGCAACAAAAAGAAGGAAACGATCAGTCATGAAACTAACCATGGCCAGTTCACCCCACAATCATAGTCACAAGTCTGTGACACGGTTAATGCTAACTGTGATTGCGGCCTGTATTCCTGGTGTTATTGCACAAGTTGTATTTTTTGGTACCGGTGTACTTATCCAATTATTATTAGCATTAGTGTGTGTAAGCGCATTTGAAGCAGCCATTATGCTAATGCGTAAGCGCCCTATTTGGCCTTCATTAAGCGATGGCAGCGCATGGCTAACCGGCGTGCTGTTAGCGATTAGTATTCCACCTTTAGCGCCGTGGTGGGTTATTGTTATAGGGTGTTTGTTTGCCATTGTTATTGTTAAGCAACTTTATGGTGGTTTAGGCTTTAATTTATTTAATCCTGCAATGGCAGCCTATGTGCTTTTATTAGTGTCGTTCCCTGTGCAAATGACGGCCTGGTTACCGGTTACAGAGTTACTCAATACGGGCATTACTTTTAGCCAGCAGCTTAGTCTAATATTTAGTGACTTTACAACTCTTGGATACAGCTTAGATCAGCTCAGAGTGGGTATTGATGGCAGCACGATGGCCACCCCTCTTGATACGTTAAAAACAGATATTGCTCATAGCCTTACCGTCACTGAAAGTATGCAAAAACCGGTATTTAATGAATGGGTTGGCCTAGGTTGGGGTTGGGTTAATTTAGCCTTTTTACTCGGTGGCCTTTATTTATTAAAAACAAAAGTGATTAACTGGCATATACCAGTGAGTTTTATTGCCAGTTTAAGCCTATGCGCTGCAATTGGTTATATTGCCTCGCCAGGCACTGAGCCGGGTCTAGTGTTTCACTTATTTAGTGGTGCAACTATGCTCGGAGCCTTTTTTATCGCCACCGATCCTGTATCAGCTGCAACCACTAATCGAGGCCGCCTTATTTATGGTGCCGCAATTGGTTTAATTGTGTATTTAATTCGCACCTTTGGTGGCTTTCCGGATGCTGTTGCATTTGCCGTATTACTGATCAATATTGCAGTACCGCTTATTGATTACTACACACAACCAAGAACTTATGGCCATGGAGCAGTAAAATGATTATTTCTTCAATGGTAAAAAATGGCGCAATATTATGCGGTTTCGCACTCCTTACAACAGGATTAGTGGCCACTATAAACTCGTTAACGGCCGATAAAATTGCAGAGCAAGAGCAACTGCAATTAACTAATCAGTTACAAGAAGTATTACCGCACAGTAAGTACACTAATGAACTTTCTCAAGATTGTGTGATCATATCAGACCCTTTACTGGGGCCATACGACAACCAAGTAATTTACCGTGCACGTAAAGATGACGAACCCGTTGCATTAGTCATTCGTCATGTCACTCCTAGCGGCTACAGTGGCGATATAAACTTACTTAGCGCGGTATATCGCGATGGCAGCGTTGCTGGTGTAAGGGTTACTAAGCATGAAGAAACCCCAGGTTTGGGCGATAAAGTTGAAATTAAAAAGTCAGACTGGATCACCTCATTTAATTCAAAAACAGTACAAAGCGAAAGTGACGCGCGTTGGGCCGTTAAAAAAGATGGCGGTCAATTTGATCAATTTACTGGCGCAACCATTACGCCTCACGCTGTAGTTGGCTCAGTTAAAAATGCGGTAGTGTATGCACAAAATAACTTTGATGATCTTTTTGCAGCAGCGAATGCTTGCCCTGAGGTAACACCATGAGTGAATTAAAAACACTTTATAAAGAAGGCCTATGGGGAAATAACCCCGCCTTAGTACAGTTATTAGGTTTATGTCCTTTACTTGCTGTTACCTCCACGATTACTAATGCGCTAGGTTTAGGCTTAGCAACCTTGTTAGTGTTAGTGGGCTCTAATATTACCGTATCAATAGTGCGCAATTGGGTGCCTAAAGATATCAGAATACCGGTTTTTGTAATGATCATTGCCGGTTTTGTGACGATTGTGCAGCTGTTAATGAACGCCTACACTTTTGGCCTTTATCAATCTTTAGGGATTTTTATTCCGTTGATTGTGACTAACTGCGCCATTATTGGTCGTGCTGAAGCATTTGCCTCTAAAAATCCAGTGCATTTATCTGCCTTTGATGGCTTGATGATGGGCTTAGGCTTTATGCTGGTACTAGTTGTACTTGGCGCTATGCGAGAGCTGATTGGCCAAGGCACATTATTCGATGGCGCCGATTTATTACTCGGCCCTTGGGCTTCAGCTTTACGCATCGAAGTATTTAGCTTTGATAGCCAATTTTTACTGGCCATTTTACCACCCGGCGCATTCTTAGGGCTTGGGCTGCTGATCGCCGCTAAAAACGTCATTGATGCACAAATAAAATCAAAACAAGTAACGCCGCCAGAGGCTGAAAAAGGCCCACGAGCGCGTGTTACTAGCTTAACTTAAGGGGAAAACGCATTAACTGAATAAAGCTAATGCGTTTTAAGTTACATGAATAAAGAAAAACGCCACCAAATACTCACGCGCTTGCGCGATGACAACCCACATCCTGAAACGGAGCTTGAATACTCAAGCCCGTTTGAGTTATTAGTTGCCGTTACGCTCTCAGCACAAGCCACCGATGTTGGGGTAAATAAAGCCACCCGAAAACTCTTTCCAGTGGCAAACACACCGCAAGCTATTTTAGATATTGGCAACGACACACTGCGTGATTACATAAAAACCATCGGGTTGTTTAATTCCAAAGCTGCGAACGTATACAAAATGTGCCAAATATTGGTAGATCAGCATAACGGTGAAGTGCCAGAGAATCGTGAAGCCCTAGAAGCCCTTCCTGGCGTTGGCCGTAAAACTGCTAACGTAGTATTAAATACAGCCTTCGGCTGGCCGACTATCGCGGTAGACACGCATATTTTTCGTGTATCTAACCGTACCAAGCTTGCCATGGGTAAAGACGTGGTAGCGGTTGAGCAAAAGCTCGAAAAAGTGATCCCCAAAGAATTTAAAGTCGATGTGCACCACTGGCTGATACTGCATGGCCGCTATACCTGTGTTGCCCGTAAACCTAAGTGCGGCAGCTGTATTATTGAAGACTTGTGTGAGTTTAAAGAGAAGACAGAGTAATTAAGGCCTGCTTTGTGCCATTTCCGGACGTTCGTAACCTTAGACTCTTCTTAGCTGATTACTCGTTAAAGTTAGGGAGCCAAAACGTTCCCTCTGAGTATGCTTGAAAAGGACTCGTTTTATTTTTATTGTGTAATAATGAAACTACATCTAATGCTTCTTTACATAAATTAATGAAGAACCTATATGGGTATACGAGCTCCCAGTGACTAGTGAATTTAAACTCTTTCTCATCAATTTTACTAACCGTAGCCATCTCTTGGTAGAAAGCATATTCAGGTACATATAGGCCAAGCTCCACTCCACGTCCTGGATTTCTGTATTCATGGACAACTGAATTTCGATACAACCACAATAAATACTCGTGCTTTAACTGGTGAGGTAATACTTTTCCGATTTTAATCGGTTTACCATTCTGAGTAGGCCAAAGTTCGAGAATTGCTTCTATTTCAACATCTGAACTAATTGCTTTATTGTTACTCATTATACTATTTGAATTTGGAAATTTACTCTCAAATTGTTGAGTTGCATATATTTTAAGTTCATTTGTAGAGGAAGGTAAGTTTGGGGTTATCTCAAGTAACCTAACCAAATGAAGTAAACTTACTTTTTGACTTTCCGGCCAGTTTTTACACAACCTAACAAGAGCAGTAAACCGTTGGCAGTTTGAGCTTATTTCAGGAAATATACTCTTTGATATAGCATCAAAAATTGAACAGGAGAGGATTTTTGAGTGTACTTTCTGATTAGTAATATTCTGCTCACACTCAGCCGTTTTAATTAACCCCAAGTAATACTCTTTAAACCTATCAACTTTCTCTTCAAGCGTTTCTATATTAGCCAAACTCTAACTCCTACACTAATCAACTAACGAGACTGTAGAATAACTCCAACAGCCAAATCCAATTAAAAAAACGAGCTCCTGTAATTAACTCTAAGCGTTTTGAAAGCACTGGGTAACGCATTTGGAGCCCATAAAACAGGCTGTTCTTCATAAAAAGAATAATTCTACAGCCTCAACGCCTTACTAAGAGCCGCATAAATGCTTGGCAAAAATTAGCGACGAAGGAGAACAAGTCAAGCATTTTACGTCCTTTTGAGTAACTTGATACTCATTGAGCCTCCTCCCCAGCATCGCGATTATTCGCTACGCTGAAAAGGCAACCAACCTTACAGGAGAAAGCTCAATGAACTTTTACAATAACATGCATCCATATTATTGCGGAATCGATTTACACGCGCGATTACTTTACGTCTGTATCATTGATAATACAGGACTTATCCTTGTTCACAAGAAAATTAAAGATGACCCAGAAGCACTACTAAAACTACTTAAACCGTATGCCGGTGACATTGTGGTTGGCGTAGAATGCATGCACTATTGGTATTGGGTCGCGATTTTGGTAGTGTTTAGAAATCTGTG
>NZ_PNCN01000021.1:0-27576 GCF_005886135.1 Pseudoalteromonas sp. S4741
ACATGTTATCGAAGTGCTGAATGAGAGACATAAAAAAATCCGATATTATTTCTAATATCGGATTTTGAAGCCATGGAAAGATCAGTCAAGTGATCATAAAAATATTCTTAACTGATCTGCATTAGCCATATTGGCGGTTTTTTATTGCTTTTTAATTAAAACGAAAAGCTCACTTTAGTGTAAATATAACGACCTCGAGGGTTATGTACACCCGAAGCGTAACCATACAGATCTGAATCACCGTCACCAATTGCAAACGGTGGCTCTTCATCAAATAAGTTGTTCACACCTAGCGATACTTTAGCTGACTCAGTAATACGGTATGATGTTTGTAAATCTACCAGTACTTGTGAATCAACAGTACGCGATGTATTGCTATCGAAGTCTAAGTTACCATCGAAGTCGATATCTGGCGTATCTTCAAACTCACCCACATAACTAATGTTCATGTTTGTGTTGAACTGACCAATTTCCCAGTTAGTTGAGAAAATCCAGCGGTGCTCTGGGTAACCATATTCACCGGTATAATCGCGGCCGTCTTTTTCAAATTTATCTTGATAAGCCCATTCTAAATTGAATTTTAGTAAGCCTAAATCATCCAGTGAGTGATTGTAGTTTGCTGAAATATCAACGCCCGAAACTTCTTGTGATGACACGTTTTCAAAAGTACTAAAAATCTTTTGAATAGTTCCTAGGCTGTCTGTACCTGATGGTGGTAAGCGAACACATACGGTACTATTTTGGTTATTACACTCTGAGTTGTAAATTGGACCAAACTCTTGCTCATCAATTTTATTGTCTTGGGTGATACTCCATACATCTACACTCAAACCAAAGTCAGTTGTAGGTGCCCAAATAAAGCCGACGTTCCAAGATTCAGACTCTTCAGCCTCTAAGTCAGGGTTACCGGCAAATTCAATGTTGTAATCTAGTGCATCACAATCTTTACCCGTTGCGTCACAACGGTAATTATCGATAAAGAACTGGCTCTCTTGAGATGGCCCTAAACCTACTTGTGCAAGTGACGGAGCTCTAAAGCCTTGCGCCCAAGAACCACGCACTGTGATTTCATCTGTAGGTGCCCAGCGTAAAGCAACTTTAGGGTTGGTTGTGGTACCAAAGTCACTGTAATCATCGTAACGACCAGCAAGTTGTAGCTCTAAGTTCTCAGCAAGTGGAATTGAAAACTCTACATAGGCAGCGTATTGGTCACGCTCTGCTGCAGCTGACACAGACTCGGTACCAAAGATTAATCCTCGTTGGAATTGGTCATCTGGCGTATCCGTTACGTCCTCTTCGCGGTATTCAATACCGGCCGCCATCATGACAACATCATCACCAAAGCTAAATGCTTCACCTGAAATGTTAGCATCGAACGACGTCATATGAGACTCGCCTTGACGAACCAAGCTCGTAGTAATTCTATCAATTACAGCCGGATCGTTGTAAGTGCCGCCGAATGGGTTGTAGTTACCAGCGTCAATTTCTTGCTGTAAGAAGTCGGTACGTACCCAACCTTGTGAGCGATTGCCTGTTTGTAACGACTTACTACGTCCTTTTTGTACCGCTGTTTCCCAGCTCCAATCGTTTATTTCACCTTTTAAACCGGCAACAAAACGTAATGTGTCTGATTCAATATCCCATTGACGCGCACCCGCATCTACGGTTCTGTAACGACCTATTTCAATATCTTGGCCGAATGGGTTATTAGGGTGACTACCTGGTACTGTTAAACCCGCATCTTCATCAAGTGGCGTTGGGGCACCTGCTGCAATTGAGCTGTTATGCTGAACGGCCATTTCTAAGAAGCCCGTTATGCCATTATCAAAGCGGTATTCAAATTGTGAAATAGCACCTACACGTTCTGATGCCGGTGCAATATAGCCAAATGGACCATAGTCAAATAAACAACTGCCACTTGATGTTGCATTTTCTGCAGGACACGCAGGGTCAATTGTTTTAACGCCATCAACATAAAAGTAGCCTGGGAAGCCACGTGATGAACGAAAATCTTCACCGCCATATGGAGATTGATTAGCAGTACCTAAACGCCCCATTTCATCTGATGATAAAGAGGTGTTTTTAAAGTAATCAATAATAACGGATGCGCTACTTTTTGCACTAGTAGTACCCCAAACAATACTGGCTGTAGTTTCTTCATAGTTAGGGCCATCTGTGCCGCCGTAACCTAAGTTTACTTCAATACCGTCAATATCTTTTTTCAAGATAACGTTTACAACACCCGCTACAGCATCAGAGCCATAGATTGCTGAGGCGCCATCTTTTAAAATATCAATACGTTCGATTGCTGAAACAGGAATACTGTTGATATCAACGAATGAGTTGGTGATCCCTTCAGCAAATGCGCTGATTGCAACACGACGACCATTAATAAGTACCAAGGTAGCATCGGCGCCTAAGCCACGAAGGCTGACGGCAGCTGAGCCATTTGCGGTTGAGTCTTGGTTATTACCACGGGTTGAAAAGGTACCATTACCTGCAACAGGCATTCTTTCAAGAAGCTGTTGTAGGTTGTCATAACCCATGTTTTCGATGTCTTCTTTATTAATAGATTGTACTGGAGACGGGCCTTCGATGTCCGAACGCTTGATACGAGAGCCTGTTACTTGAATACGTTCTACTTTTTCTGCAGTTTGCTGTGCAGCATAAGTCGTTGTGCTAAAACCTGCTGACAATGCGATAGTAGCACCGATGATTAAGCTTGGTGTAAATGCAATTGATTGCTTCATCCTTAAGTCCTTGTTGATATGTTATAATTTACTTGTTTTACAAGTCTAATTATTAATACCATGTAACTTAAATGTTATCAATTGGCCGCAAAGATGATTTTGTTATCTGCACTAATATGTACTGATTTTCTCAATAAAGGTAAACGATAGGATGCTCGCTATTTGGCGCTGTAACGTGATTTAGTTATTATTGATAAACAAAACGCCGAGCGACTTTAATTTGTAATAATTTGTATTTTCCTAAAAATTTAACAAAAAAAAGCCTAACATGATGTTAGGCGTTTTTATTTAAACTTTATGTTTCATTAAGCGTTCTTTTTCACGGGACCAATCTTTATTTTTACCGTCTTCACGTTTGTCATGCATTTTCTTACCTTTCGCTAAATGGAATTCAAGCTTTACCCAGCATTTTTTCCAATACATAGCTGTGGCAATTAATGAATAACCATCACGCTCGGTTGCACCAACCAAACGGTCAAGTTCACGTCTGCTTAGTAATAATTTACGATAACGCAGCGGGTCGCAAATAACATGGGTTGATGCACTATTTAAAGGCTGGATTGTACTGCCTAATAAAAACGCTTCACCGTTTTTAAGATGAATATAAGTTTCAGAGATATTTACTTTACCTGCTCGGATACTTTTTACTTCCCAGCCTTGGAGTTCAATACCTGCTTCAAACTTGTCGTGTAAAAAATACTCGTGTCGCGCTTTTTTATTTAGCGCGATGGTATTACTTGTCGATTTTGATGAATTTTTCTTAGCCATAGTGCCCTATAATATACGTTATACGAGATGTTTTACATCGATTTTTTTAAATTATACATGCAAAAGCGAAGGATTCATTTAAGCGCGATGAAAGTTTGGGGAAACGCACAAAGCTTGCTAAAATTCCTGCACACAGTTGGGAGTGAGTATGCCACAAATAGAAAAAAGTGCGCTGGTTATGTACAGCACTAAAGAGATGTTTGATCTAGTCAATGATGTAGAAGCTTATTCGCAGTTTTTACCTAATTGTTCAGACTCAAAAATTATTAAGCAGCATGATAATAACATGACCGCCAGTTTAGAAATATCTAAAGCCGGCATAAAAAAATGGTTTACCACTGAAAATACGCTAATTGATGAGCAAACGGTGATGCTTCGCTTAGTTGATGGGCCTTTTAAAACCTTACAAGGTCGTTGGCATTTTCAGCAATTAGATGCACATGCGTGCAAAGTACATTTACAGCTAGACTTTGAATTTTCTAGTAAGTTAATAGAGCTTGCGTTTGGTAAAATTTTTAATGATGTGGCTAAAAATATGGTGAGTGCCTTTACTCAACGTGCAAAAGCGGTATATGGAGAGCGTGCATGATCAATATTGAAATTGTGTTTGCGTTGCCAACGAAAGCAACCACGTTAAATATAGAAGTATTCCAAGGTACCACCGCAGAGCAAGCAGTGATCCAATCAGGTATTATTAAGAAGTGCCCTGAGATTGATGCAACCGCTTTAACTTTAGGTGTATGGAACAGAACGGTAAAGCTTAATCATGAGCTTAAAGACGGCGATAGAGTTGAAATTTACCGCCCATTAATTGCCGACCCTAAAGATGCCCGCAGAAAGCGCGCCGAAAAAGCCAAAGAAGAGGGCCGCGCAAATAAAGTAACTGGTGGCCGACCGTTAGAACGCTAGATACAAAAAAGGTGAGCCATGCTCACCTTTTTAAATTAAACCCAAATGGCTTATTGCTCTAAAGGGGTTGTAAAGTTTTCTGGTTGCTCATAGTCACCAGATACCGTTACCAACTTTTCATTTTCAAAGTTTAATACTAATGATTTATATTGTTCATTAGCGCGCCCTTTATTAAAGCTGTAAACGTAACGCCAAGTATTTTTATCGAAGGCGTCTTCGGCAATCGGTCTGCCTAGTACATAAATTACTTGCTCGCGAGTCATATTAACGCGAAGCTTATCAACGTCTGATTGTTCTAAAAAGTTACCTTGAGGGATGTTGATTCTGTACACCCAGCTAGAACAACCTGCGGCTGAACTAAGCGTTAAAGCGACAATAAGCCAAAGAGAAAAAGTTTTTAACGACTGCATTGTTAGTTGTGATCCTTATTTTTTATAATCTGCATGATACCGATTAGTCACTCAAGGTAAAACCCTTTTGAGTAATTGTTTTTGTTTAGCGCGTTAAGGCGAGGTTTTGACCATTAATAATCAAAAAAGTTTAAACGATGAGTTGTGCAATAGTAAAAGTAAACCGGCTGTTTGGTCACTGTATATTGTGCAAACACGGTTTGGTCATTGGTATACCGGCATTACAGTTGATGTAGCGCGTCGTTTAGCAACGCACCAAGCGGGTAAAGGGGCAAAAAACCTCAAAGGGAAAGGACCGCTGGTGCTCATTCATCAGCAACAAGTTGGGACTAAAAGCGACGCAAGTAAATTAGAATATGCGATTAAAAAACTTCCACGGGCAAAAAAAGAGGCTTACGTTGCTGCTTTTAAGGGGGGACTGAATACCTCAGGGTTTGTCAAAAGCTGATTAATAAATGCCTCAATTAGCAATACCGCTTCTTGATAAAAAGTAGTGTTAATATTTTCGAGCGTATCTTTTGCTGTTTTGGTCGCAACAATATTTACGCCTTGCGCCTTAGAAAACAGCCCTGATGGATAAGTAAAAGGTTGTTCAATAACCGTTAGTTGATGCTCTTTAAAGCGTTCTTTTAAATATTCTCTGGTGAGTAAAGCCAAGTGACTATTCGTTTTTCTGCCTGCTAATTTAGAGCTGGTTAGCGTTGTTAAATCAGTGAATAACTGCGGCTCAATCGGCTTTGAGAGTCCACTCCAACTTATAAAAAATACAATGCAGGTTAAACTAAATAATTTAATAATGATTCGCCTTAACGATAAGTGATTTTAATGCGATGAGTTTATTATCATAGCGTTGTTTGTCATGTGTAAAGTCTGCTTTTTTCTGGCTTTACGCAAATGAAATTCCGCCCTAGCTATATTATTTAACTCAAAGTAACTTCGCGCCAGTCCAAAGTGGCTTTCATGTAAGGTTGGTGACATAGCGTTAGCTTTTTTATAGTGGCTAATTGCACCTGTAAAATTACCACTTACATACTCACTGTTACCAAGCGAGATATGATAGTAAGGGTTTTCTTGGCGTTTTTTGTCAAGCTCAGCTAATAGCTTTTCGCCTTCGGCCACTCTATCTGTGAGTGTGTATAATAATGCTAAGTTACCTTGTGCAGTATTATTATCAGTATTTAAGTCAATAGCATAGCGGTACATTTGCTCCGCTTGCTTTAAATCATCTAATTGTTTAAAGAGTACCCCTAAATTGCCCCAGCTAGCACTAAATGAAGCGTCCTTATTGATTGCTGCTTTGAAATAGCTAAACGCTAAATCAAAGTGTTTATTTACCAGTGCCTCACCCCCGTTATTATTATAAAACATGGCGGTTACCCTTTTTTTTGAAAGCAATGAGGTTGCAAAACGGGCTTGTCGGCTATTGGGGTCAAAATCAATAATTAACGCTTATTACGCTGATAAACAAGTGAGCTGTCTTTGAGTTTCGTTTTATTGTCTATAGCAAGGTTGATATGCCCAGTGAGTAAATTAAACCCCTGATTTAGTGACCAATACTCCGCAATGTGTACTTTTTGAAAGCGGGCCTTAAGGCCTAAATGTTTGGCCAAGCTATACGCTAAAATAGAGAGTGAAAGACAATTGGCATTTAAATTTTGATAGCTTTGTGACGCAGTTTGAGTGCTGGTAGATTGATAAGATAGTGAGTTATCACCATTTGTGAGTAAAAAACTAAGTACACTATAGGTAATTTCATCAACTGATTTACTCGATTGTACGTAAGCATTTAATTGCTGTTTGAGGCCGTCGTCGTGTTGAAATATTTGTTGCTCAGACTCTACAAGCTGCTGTTGTAATTGCATGGGAGGAGTAATAGTGGGGATTGGCACACTTATATTGGCGTTATCTGTGGTGCTACAAGCACACAGAGCCATCAGGCACAATCAGTAAATAATGTTTACCTTGGAGAGTATTCATATACACCTCTGTACAAAAAACACTTAAGTATAGTGGTTATTTTGTACAGAGGTTATTTTTTAATCTAACACTCTATCTAACGTTGCTGATTAAACGTAGCAACGAGTGCATCAAGTGTTTGTGCGCTGGTGGCTAAATCACGAATTGCTTGCTCGGTATTGATTTGTTCACTCATTGATTTATCACTGATCTCACTTATTTGCTCAATACTACGACCCACATCATTCACAACGCTATTTTGCTGTTCTGTAGCGGTGGCAATTAGAGTTGCCATATCGTTAATTTCATTGGCTGTTTCAGTAATGTTATTAAGTAACTCAACCGAGTTTTGCATTGCGCTAACGCTTTGTTGGGCTTTATTTTTTGATTGGCTGATATCATTTACAACATCATCTGAAATTTGAGTGAGCTCTTCAATCATAGATTGAATTTCAGTGGTTGATTGCGACGTACGATTTGCAAGTGCTCTTACTTCATCAGCAACGACAGCAAAGCCTCGTCCATGTTCACCAGCTCGGGCAGACTCAATAGCTGCATTAAGTGCCAATAAGTTGGTTTGTTCAGATATACCTCTAATTGAATCCACAATACTAGCGATATCAATAGTCTTTTTAGAAAGTAAAGCAACTTGCTCGGTTATGCCGTCAATGTCGCTGGCAAGGGCTGAGATTGTCGTTTGGCTTTGTAACACTTGTTGATGGCTTTGCTTGGTGTTATCGCGGCTATCGTTGGTTAACTTAGCTGCATTGGCAGCACTTTGCGCTATTTCTTGCACTGTAGCGCCCATTTCATTAATGGCTGCTGCAACTGAAATAGTTTGCTCTTTTTGCTTATCAAGGGCTAAGGAGTTTTGCTTGGCTTGCGCAAATACATGATCTGAGCTGTGGCGAATTCCATGGCTTTCATTGGCTACTTGCACAATAGCGGTTTCTATTTTTTCAATAAATTGATTAAAGCCGGTGGTTAAATTATTTAGCTCAGGTTGGGGAGATGTTGGTAAGCGATAGGCTAAGTTTGCATCGCCACGCCCTAAACGCGAAAATAGCTCAGCCATTGTTGATAACGGTGAAGCTAAAGAGCGAGCTAATAAGTAACTGATCACGCTTGCGATTAGCGCAGTGATGATAGTGAAGGTGAATATTTGCCACTCTAGGGTATTTACACTAGAAAACACTTCGCTTTTTGGGACTTGAGCTAATACAAATAAGTCAGTGTTTTTAATCGGTGTAGCTGCAATGAGTGTGGCTTGCCCGTTGATATTTACTTCCTCTAAAGCGAAGCCATTTTTATCAAGTAATTTGTTATGAATATTAGCGCTGTAAATACTATCTATATTCACCTTAGCGACTTTGTCTGCATCTTTATGTAACTGTATTAAGCCGTTTTTATCGGCAATAAACACAAACCCTGATTGCTCAATTTTAAATTGTTGTAGCAGCTTTTGCATATCTGTAATGCTTTTTGCTAAGCCTGCCAAGCCTAAACCATTAGGCTGTTGGTGGTTAACAAACATTTTTACATCGTTTTCAGACTCTTGATAAATACTAATTGAGTAAGGTTGCTTTGATTGAGTAAAAGCAAAAAACCAGCCATCTGCGGCATCATTTTTTAAAACACGTAAAAAGCCATCTTGGTTCCAATATTGTGCGGTGTTTTTATTCGCCCACGAAGCCGTGGCAAGATCGTATTGATCAACCAAGCGATTGAGCTCTTTAAGTAATAGCGTGTCGTTGTTGTTGCCAGTATTTGCCCAATTTAAAATATAGGTATTGGCCGAAAGTTGCTTTGCTGCCCCAAGAAGTTCATTGATCTCGCCACCAATATGATTACTTATTGTTTGTAATTTACTTGGCAGTTCTGATTCGATCATGCGTTGCTCAATAATATTTTTTGAGTTATGCAAAGACGTCAAACCAATTAATACAGCAACACAAATAGCAATAATGCTTCCAAGCGCTGTTATTTTTTGAGTAATAGAGAGATTTTGTATCGTCATGATAATGCTTATATTTACAACTGGGGCAATGAGAGGAATTATTTTAGCACATTATTTATTTTCAGCTATTGATGATTAATTTGCACTTAAAAAAGCCCACAGCAAAATGCAAGTGGGCTTGGTTTCTAACAAGTGAAAGTTCTAGGACCCTTGGGTTAAACTATTTTTTTCATTGCAGACATGTAGCCGCGTAATTTTGCGCCTACTTTCTCAACAGGGTGCTCACGTAGAGCCGTATTTATTTGAATTAAAGTTTGGTTATCAACTTGATTACTTTGCTCATTTAAGCCCTTACCAATAACATCAGTATCAATACCTTGCATAAATTCTTGTAGAAGCGGCAAACAGGCATGGTTATATAAATAGCAGCCGTACTCAGCGGTATCTGAAATAGTGCGGTTCATTTCAAATAACTTTTTGCGTGCAATAGTATTGGCTATCAACGGCGTTTCATGCAGTGACTCATAATAGGCAGATTCTGCAATAATACCGGCCGCTGTCATGGTTTCAAATGCCAGTTCTACACCTGCTTTTACCATTGCCACCATTAAAATACCGTGGTCAAAAAATTCTTGCTCAGCGATTTCTACATCGCCTGCAGGGGTTTTTTCAAAATGAGTTTCTGCAGTTTCAGCACGCCATTTTAGTAAGTTAGCGTCATCATTTGCCCAGTCTTCCATCATTACACGTGAAAATGTGCCATCGATAATGTCATCTTGGTGTTTGTTATAAAGAGGGCGCATAATTACTTTAAGCTCTTCACTTAGCTCAAACGCTTTAATCTTTGCAGGGTTTGATAAGCGGTCAAGCATGTTTGTCACACCGCCATATTTAAGTGCTTCTGTGATCACTTCCCAGCCATATTGAATAAGTTTTGAGGCGTAACCGGCATCAATTCCTTTTTCAATCATTTTGTCAAAACATAAAATAGAGCCAGTTTGTAGCATGCCACATAAAATAGTTTGCTCGCCCATCAGATCAGATTTCACTTCAGCGATAAATGATGATTTAAGTACCCCCGCGCGATGACCACCTGTACCTGCTGCATAGGCTTTTGCTTGTGCCAAGCCATGGCCCTGAGGATCATTCTCTGGGTGAACCGCAATTAATGTAGGTACACCAAAGCCGCGTTTATACTCTTCACGTACTTCTGACCCCGGGCATTTTGGTGCAACCATAATAACGGTAATGTCTTCACGAACTTGCATGCCTTCTTCAACAATATTAAAGCCATGTGAATAGGCAAGGGTTGAGCCGTGTTTCATTAATGGCATGATGGCATTAACAACTGCAGTATGTTGTTTATCAGGTGTTAAGTTAAGTACTACATCGGCTGTTGGGATTAACTCTTCATATGTACCCACTTTAAAACCATTGTCAGATGCATTTAAGAATGACTGACGACGCTCAGAAATGGCTGAATCACGTAGTGTATAGGCTACATCTAAACCAGAATCACGTAAGTTTAAGCCTTGATTTAGGCCCTGTGCGCCACAGCCTACAATTACCAATTTTTTACCTTTAAGTGCAGCAACACCGTCGTTAAATTCGTCTGCGCCCATAAATTCACATTGTGCCAATTGCGCTAATTGTTCGCGTAAAGGTAAGCTATTAAAATAATTTGCCATGATAAGTTTCCTATTAATTCAGTTTGTTAGATGCATTGCTTTTGCTTTGCTTGGAATAACAATATGGAAAATCTTTTCTTGCGTAAAATGATATATTTGAATTAAAGTGTTTCATAATATGAAATACCGGTGTTGTTATGGATCATAAGCATTTAAATTACTTTTTGGCGTTGGCAAAAACGCTTCATTTCTCTCGTGCCAGTGAGTTATGCCACATAAGTGCGCCCACTTTAAGTCGTAATATTAAGCAGTTAGAAGATGAAGTAGGGGTGATGTTATTCCAGCGTGATAATCGCAGTGTAAAGCTTACCCGCGAAGGCGTTGCATTTAAGGAGTATGCCAGTGCAACACTTAGTCATTGGCAGCGTTTTAAAGCTAATTTAAACGAACCGCAACAACATATTTATGGCAATGTGAGCCTTTATTGCTCCGTTACCGCGTCTTACAGTTTTTTGCATCATATTTTAGAGCAACTGAGAGCTCAGCATCAGCATATTGAAATTACCTTAAATACGGGCGATCCCGCCTTGGCTATTAACCGAGTGTTAGATGGACATGAATCTATGGCCATTGCAGCCAGACCCAGTAAATTACCTACACAAATTGCATTTGTAGATATTGGCTACTCGCCATTGGTATTAATTGCACCCACTATTCAATGTCCGATCACAGAAAAATTAGCCACTAGTAGCGAAACTATTGATTGGTCTGAGCTTGAATTTATTGTTGCTGAACAAGGATTTTCAAGACAAAGGTTGGAGCAGTGGTGGCGAAAAAATAATGTACAAGGAAAAATTTACGCGCAAGTGGCAGGGCATGAAGCTATGGTATCTATGGTGAGTTTAGGGTTAGGCGTGGCCATGATCCCAAAAATTGTACTCGATAATAGTCCGCTTAACGATAAGGTTCAGGTTTTAGAGTATAAAGGCGAGCCACCACAAGGGTTTAAAATTGGTTTGGCTGTATTACATAAAGAACTAAACGACCCTGCTATTAGTGCGCTTTGGAATATTGCACAAAATATGGGGGAAAACATAATATAGGCTTGTTGGATGATAAAAAACTGTTAATATAAACCGCTAATATTTATGTGTTTATTAACATCTTTGTTGTGATGTCTAAGAGTTTTAATTATGGATAATACGGTTTCACTTGCTCATTCTGCCCAGTGTTTAAAAAAAGCCATTCCGTTGATGGTTAAATACAAAATGCCTGTAACGCCAATAAATTATGCTATTTGGTACTGTTATGTACAGGGCGACAACCCACAACTAAACACAGAGCTTGATAAAGTCATCTCTTTGCACAATACGTGTTCAGCTCAAACCGCCCAAGAAATTTTTAATAAGCATATTAATGACGAAGAGCTTGCATTTTTTCAACAAATGTCTGAAAGGTTTCATGGCACCGTAGAGCAAATGCAGTTTGATCTTAGTGACTCCATTCAATATTCGAAAAGCTTTACTACCTCGTTAGTTGATTCACAAAATGAATTAAAAACGCTCTCTAGTATTAACTCATTTAATGAGATCCTTTCTTGCGTTGAGCGCCTAACTGACGAATCAATTGCGATGCAAGATTACGCCCGTGGATTCCAAACCAAATTAGCGCAAGCGTACAACGAAATTAAAGATTTAAAAGAAGCGCTTAGCGTGACCCAAGAAGCGGTTGATAAAGATTCCTTAACCGGATTATTTAATCGCGGTAAGTTTGATACAGACATTGTTGAGTTTTGTTTGAACGCCTCTTCACAAAATGAACACGGTAAATTAGCGGTGTTGATTATGTTCGATATCGATCATTTTAAACGTTTTAATGACGATTTTGGCCATCAAAAAGGCGATGAGGTACTCAAGCTAGTCGCTCAAAAAGTGCAAAATAGTGTACAAGAGCAATACAGAGCTTATCGTTTTGGTGGTGAAGAATTTTGTATTACGGGTTACTTTGAAAGCATTAATGATGCGATGGCATTTTGTAATCAGCTTCGTTTGAGCATTGCCAAATTGACGATTCGTAAAAAAGAAGACAGTAATAATAAACGTAATATTTCAGCCAGTTTCGGCATTGCTTTAATGGAACCTTTTAGTAAAAGCTGTTTATTAGTTGAAAAGGCAGATAGAGCACTTTATTTAGCTAAAACCCATGGTCGTAATCGGGTAGAAATAGCGGCCGATATGTAAACGTGTTCTGTTTGTATCAAATTTGTTAATGATTGTAACCCTCTAGAGCTTGTGTTCATACTACTTGCTACTATAGGGTCAAAGCCACTTTATAAACTAGCGATTAACTTCATGCGGTTCCATCTGAGAATAAACACATGCCTGTTATTAGTGCTATTAAGCACTAATGCGATTGCTCAGAAGCAGCAACATATATCCACTGATGAGCTTAACCTTAGTGTGAGTGTTGGTGTTGGGTTGATCACAAATCCTCTGTATGGTGCAGATAACATCCCCTTAGTTGTTATTCCGCAAGTGGCCTATTATGGTCAAAATTGGTTTTTTGATAATGGCCGCCTTGGTTATTCTTTTTTACAAAGCAAACAACATAACGTTAGTTTTGTGTCAGAAATTAACCCTGAGTCACGCTTTTTTATTGATTGGCATCCACAAAATATTTTCGCCTTTAAAACAACGTCTGAAAACGAGATATTAGAGTCGCTACACACTGACTCACCGCGTCAAGTAAATATAAATAATATACAAAAAAGACGAGTCGCACTTGATGCTGGTATAAGCTATTTTTTTGTAAAGCAGCAGCAAGTATTTTCTGCGCAATTATTGCATGATGTAAACAGCGTTTATAATGGCTACAGGGGATCGTTGCAATGGCAATATCACCATGAGTTTAAGCAATTAACGTTAAAGTCGACGTTAGGCGTTAATTACAAATCAGCCCAACTAAATAACTATTTTTATGGTTTAAATAGCGCTGAATCTATTTACGGTGAAATAGAAGTTGGTAGTAGTTGGCAACCTTATGCTAAAATCGACGCCCGTTGGCCTGTAGATGGAGTCAACGCGCTTCGTTTTCATTTAGCCTATTATGATTATTCAGCAATGGATAGCAGCCCGCTTTTTGAACATGACTATTCAATGACCGCCTTTATAGGATTCGAACATACATTTTAATATGAAGTGTTTTATGTTGGTTGTGCTTGCAGCTTCATTTTTTAGCAACGCTAGCGTTGCAAAAGCCTCTTCACTTAACGTATCACCCAAAGTCTGTGTGGTTTCCGAACAACAAGAATTTTGTGATCTTGAGTTAAAATTTAAGTGGCAACTGTCAGCCGCTAGCGATGTATGTTTATACCAACAAGATACACAATTACAATGCTGGCAAGGTGTCAAAAAAGGCCAACTTAGTTATAAAGCGCGTGTTCAGGTGGAGACCATATACTCCCTGATTAATCCCCATACAGGTGTATCGTTAGCGAGTGTGCAAATAGAAGTGCAAACCGCATACGCTAAGAAAAAACATCGGCTACGCTCACCTTGGAGCTTTTTTTAATTTAGGATCAGTAAATGCCAAAGATATTACTTGTTGAAGATGATTTAGGGTTGCAACAATTAACCAAAGACTATCTTGAGCATAATGGCTTAGAAGTTGACGTTTTAGAACGCGGTGACGAAGTGTTTCCTTATCTTAGTGAAAACCACGTCGACTTGATCATTTTAGATGTAATGTTGCCAGGAAAAGATGGCTTTAGCGTATGTCGACAAGTACGTGACAAATACACTCTCCCTATCTTAATGCTAACAGCAAAGGGTGAAGACTTCGATCAAGTCATAGGCTTAGAACTCGGGGCTGACGACTACGTTATAAAACCGGCAGAGCCGCGTGTACTTCTTGCTCGAATTAGTGCATTGCTTCGCCGTGGACAGCCAAATGTTAAAGCGATTGAAGAACTTCAATTTGGTGATTTATCAATAGATAAAACCAGCCGCATTGTAAAGCTAAGCGGTGTTGAAATTGTCCTGACTTCTCATGAATTTGAATTGCTGTGGTTATTGGCTTCAAATGCTGGCGAAGTGCTCAGTCGAGAGCATGTCCATCAACATATGATAGGGCGTGAGTACGACGGGTTAGACCGCACGGTGGATGTTCGTGTATCACGCATTCGTAAAAAGCTCGGTGATAACAGTGATAAACCCTATCGAATTAAAACGGTATGGGGGCAAGGCTATCTATTTGTATCAGATGCGTGGGATATGTAATAAATGCAAGGTGTTAGGCTAGGTTAATGGGAAAGCTATTTATAAGCCTTTACGTGTATATTATTGCCTCTTTGTTTATTGTTAGTGGCGTTATAGAGCAGTTTTGGCCCTATGATGAATCTCAGCAAAGTGTATTGTTAGATGACGAATTCGGGCAGTCTTTATGGCTGCTTTCACAAACCCCAGATGGGCTTGAGCAGCTTAAACATAATTTTGATAGCCAAGTCATTGCCCAGCAAGATCTAGTGCTCCCACCAGAACAGCAAGCACAACTATTTCAAAACCATTACCTTTATTTATATGATAAACAGCAGCGTATCGTTTGGTATGTAACGCTAAATAATTCACAATTGCTACAAGTAGGCCCTGTGGGTGTTAAACACAGCAGCTCAGCGACTGTGTTACCGTATTTACTGGTGTTGTTTATTATAAGTTTACCAATAGGTTTGTGGAGCTTTTTGTTGTGGCGAGACTTTGCAAAGCTGAGTCATGCATGCGAGGCAGTGGGTGGCTCGCAAGACTTTCAATTAAGCCATGGCTCAAAGTCATTCTTCTTACCCATCACCGATACATTGCAAGTAATGCAGCAACGTATTGAGTTTTTACTGAGTGCTCAGCAAGAGCTCACCTCTTCTGTATCTCATGAATTTAGAACGCCATTAGCGCGGTTGAAGTTTGCTATTGCAATACTCGAGGATAAAACTCACGATACCAAAGCACAGCAGTATTTATCTGACATGCAAATGGATATTCATGAACTGGAGTCCTTGGTATCTGAAATGTTGGAATACGCCCGTTTAGATACACAGCAACCTAGTTTACAATTAGCCCCTTGCGATATCGTTGCATTAATTAAAACTAATATTGAAAAAGTAAACTTTGATACCCGTATTAAACTAACAACAACGCTCCCCACTCAATTTATTTACTTATGCGATAGTCATTTTATGTCGCGGGTGCTGCAAAACTTAATCAGTAATGCACTTAAACATGCCTCGCAAAGTGTACATATTAGTTTAAGTACTGCCGATGAAAAGTTACTGTTAGTGGTTGAAGATGATGGCCCTGGTATTGCCTTCTCTGAGCGCGAAAAAGTATTTAAGCCGTTTACGCGCTTAGATAAAAGTCGTGATAAAAAAACCGGAGGGTTTGGGCTAGGGCTGGCGATAGTAAGTAAAATTGTGTCATGGCACAAAGGTCAGTGCGCAATTGAAGACTCAACACTGGGAGGGGTTAAGTTTATTATTAGCTTAGACTAGTAAATTCCACACAATAAAAAAGCGCCTTAAAGGCGCTTTTTTGCGGTTTAAAACCAAAAAATCAACAAGTAGCAAATAGATAGACAGGCCACTTATAGAAAAGTTCTATTTTATTTACTATTTTTTTCTAGTAATGGCATCAACATTTGCTCTAAACCATTAAGCTTCACTTCGTACATCATTGCAAGTTGAGAGCCGAGCTTGCTATCAGGAAAGCCTTGCTGTTTAAACCACACTAAATAATGCTCAGGCAGCAAAAGTAAGGGACGTCCCGCATATTTACCAAACGGCATAATGGTATTAATAGCGACTTTAAGTTGTTGAGGATCCATTATTGACATCTTTTATGAATTGAGGTGCTAAGTGTAAGGGATAATAAAGAATTAAAATAGGCTGTAACGGGCAAGTAACAGCCTATTGATAGAGGGAGTAGGCCCTCTAATTTGAGAATCTTATTGGTTAATTAAAAGCAAGGGGCCCAGTTGTGTATATTTTATTTAAATACACACTTAGGTATTAGCTTTACTAAACCAACACTGACATTTTACCTTATATTTAAACCAATAAAATACGCAGATGTAAAGGAATGTAAATGCAATCTATTTGCATCTAAACCCTATTAAGGAAACAGGGTTTGCTTTACATGCTCTGCAAAACCGCTACCTGCTTCTAAGTAAAAGTTGTAAGTAGAGTCTATTCCCATTTCTTCTAATTCTTTTTGCTGATCGGGGTAGTTGGCAATCGCCGTTACTTGTCCTTTATAACCCGATGCTTGTAATTGCTCTAAGGCAAAAATATTTTGCATGTGCTTAGGCATAGTTAGCATTACCATTTCAACGTGGGAGTGGTTAACACGTTGCCAAAAATCAGGATCGGTGGCATCGGCAATTAATACTCGGCGACCTCGCTTTACATGCTTATCAACTACCTCAGGCTTAATATCAATACCTGCAACAACATCCGGATGAGTTGCGTTTATTGTTTCATAGGCACCTGTGCCAATTCTACCCATACCAAAAATAACAATTTTTGTGTCATTTAAGTTTACTGGGAGCTCTTCAGCTAAGCGGGTTTTGCTTTCAAACTTTAATAAAAAGCGTTCAATTTTAACGTATAGCTCGTTAGAGCGTTTATTTAAAGGAGAAGCAATTACAAAGGTGATCGACACCGCAATCGCAATAACAGCAAGCCACTCAGAGGTAACCATGCCGGTAGATGCGGCAACTGCACACACAATCAAACCAAATTCGCTAAAGTTAGCTAGGCTAAATGCTGTTAACAAAGAGGTACGCGCACGAAGTTTAAATAGGTTGGTTAGTATGTAATAAAGCAGGGTTTTAATTGGAATAATTAATACCAGCACTAAAGCGACGACTAAGGAGTGGGCAGTAAGCTCTGCACTTAAACCAATGCTTAGGAAAAAGCCAACTAGCAATATATCTTTTAGGCTAAGCAATGACTTAGACAATTCACCGGCTTTTTTGTGTGGTGCGAACATCATACCTACAATCAAAGCACCTAAATCACCTTTGAGACCTGCAAATTCAAAGGCGTTATAACCTGCTACTAAGGCAAAGAAAAACCCAAATAGCGGCAGTAATTCACCATGTTTAGAGCGGTTTAAAACCCAGTACATAACAGGGCGAAATAAAGGTAAGGCAATAATTAACCCTAAGGCCCAAATATTCGGCAACTTACCGGTACTGACCGCTAAAAATATAACCGCAAATATATCCTGCATAACTAAAATACCAATGGCTATTTTACCGTGCAGGCTTGCCATTTCACCGCGCTCTTCAAGAACTTTTACCGCAAATACGGTGCTTGAAAAGCTCAGAGCAAAACCAACTAACAGCGCACTTTGCCAACTTAAATCGACGAATAATGGCAGTGCAAAAACACCCAGTAGTAGCATAAAGCCACTAAATAAAGCGCTGCTTAGAATAATATGTAAGGTGGCCGGAGCCCAGACTTGAGGTTTTATTAAATTTGAAATTTTAAGCTTGAGGCCAATACTAAAAAGTAGCAGTGTAACCCCTAAAGATGCAATTGTTTCCAGCAGTTCCGTGCTTTTATAACCCGCTAAATTAAGAATAAATCCAGCCATAAGAAAGCCGATAAGTGGCGGCAATTTTAGCTGGTATATACCAAAACCGCAGACGAAGGCGGTAGCAAAATAAATTAGTTCCATAGTTATTAATACCACTTTTTTAGGCACTGTAGTGTAGCGAAAAACAATGCTTATTGACAATTAATCTACTTATTTAACGCAGTTAGTTGCATGATAGTGAGTATTTATCAAATGATTGCTACTGTCAGTTTATGCAGAGGTAAAGTAGCTTCAATGTATAAAAAATGCACATATATGGCTAGTTTTATGGTAAACAGCATGTAAATAGCAGTTTTTCGCTGACAAGAGCTTTTAAATGTGGTTAAGATGCCATAACGAAGGAGTTTAAGCGTAAGCAAACATTAGAGTTGCTTAGCTTAAGGAGAAAATATGTTTAAAAAGATTTTAGCATCGGTAGGCATTGGTGCCGCCAAAGTAGATACTATTTTAGAGACCGAGCATCTTCAGCCAGGGCAATTATTTAACGCGCAAATTGTAATTACTGCAGGCGATGTGAGCCAAGAAATTACCGGTTTAGACTTAATGTTAGTTACCCGTGTAAAAGTGGCGAGTGAAGACGGTGATTATTTCACTAATCATGTGATTGACCAGTGGCGCATTACCGATATTGGTATTATTGAGCCCGGTGAAGTAAGAACTATTCCGTTTGAAGCCCGTTTACACTCAGAAACGCCTATAACCGAAATTAATGCAGGTTATAACCAATCTTATGTATGGTTAGAAACAGGCCTTGATATCGATCTTGCGTTTGATCCAACAGATAAAGACCATTTACACATTTATCCTAATGAAGCGGTTAAAACATGCATGCAAGCGATGGAAAAGCTTGGCTTTAGTTTAGTTAAAGCCGATGTAGAACAAGGCCATTTACGTGCTCCTACTTTTCAATCTGTGTCGGGGTGTTATCAAGAGCTTGAGTATCAGCCTAATAGTCGCAGTTTGTTTGGCATAAAAGAAATAGAGTTGTCGTTTATTCCTGAAGCACATAAAACCCATGTATTAATTGAATTAGACAGAGCGTTTAGAAGTGATGGCTATGTTGATTTAACCATAGAGCATGACCATGTTAATTTATCGCAGTTATGTGATCAGTTAGAGCGATTATTTGCTTAATCGTTTTAGGGGCTTACTTTAGGTAAGCCTTTGCAATAGAAAAGGTATTTAATGGCGTTTAAATGTGAGCCACTTTCAGCGCTCGACCCCCAGACTCTATTTTCAATCATGCGTGAACGTGTCGACGTATTCGTTGTAGAACAAGCATGTCCTTACCCCGAACTTGATGATCACGATATCGCAGATACTACACGTCATGTCTATTTACTTGATGGGCTATCGGTGCATGCCTATGCCCGTTGTTATGAAAAAGATGCTCAGTACAGTGCGATAGGGCGTGTTTTGGTTGCTCAATCACAGCGAAGCTCTGGACTGGGTAAGCACTTAGTCAACGAAGCCATCAGCTGTTGCAAGGCGCAATGGCCTACTCGCGATATTTACATAGGCGCACAAACCTACCTACTGAATTTTTATCGCTCATTTGGTTTTGAGTGTGTTGGTGATGAATATATAGAAGATGGTATACCCCATCAGGATATGATTTTAAAGCAGTAATATTGCTCCACTAAAAAGGCCCACTGATGTGGGCCTTTTTTATGCATCTTTTAACTAGCTTACCTGAACTCTGGTTAAGAGATTTACTAACATATTGAATCATCGTTATATTTAATTTTATTTTCTCTAGCCAGAGGTTTTCAGTGAAAACAAGGCGAATTTACGCGTCAATAGCTGGCCTATTGCAAGTAAATTCAACGCAGTTAGCGCTGAAAACAGCTGCTTGAGATAAGTTTATTATCCGGAGCTCAGGTTAGCTTAGTAGGGAGTGCAAAAACACTAAACTAATCGCAACAGGGCATACAAACTTGGTATACCAAGGCCATATTTTCCAAAATAACGTATTATGCACCTCAGGGTTACCTTGTTGAATCGCTTTTAGTAGTGACGATCTGTACCAGATCCAACCTACAAATATACAGCACATAAGCCCTAATAAAGGTTGTGCAACTTTGGTTGTTAGCGTGATCACCAAGCCAAATAAAGTGCCTAGGTTACACACTATAATAATGCTCACTATGGCAATTAAAGCGCCTATTAACCACGTTGCTTGAACACGTTTCATCGCAAAGCGCTCTACCGTGTACGACACTGGCGCTTCTAGCATGGAAATAGATGAAGTTAGTGCGGCAATACTCATCAATGCAAAAAAAGCAAAACCAACAAATAAACCTACACCACCCATGCCATCAAATAAGGCAGGCAATACCTGAAATACGAGAGTATCTTCAGAGAGAAGTTTACCTGTAGTTGTAGAGAATATTTCAACACCTTGCGCTTGTGCCACGTACATAGCAGGGATGATCAATAAACCCGCTACAAACGCTATAAACACATCAATTAAGGTTACATACGCGCCAAGGGAAACAAGGTTTTCTTTTTTACTGATATATGAGCCATATATAATCATCACACTGGTGCCCAGTGACAATGAAAAGAAAGCTTGGCCTAAGGCACTCACTAACAATGTAGGGTCAAAAATAGAAGAAAAATCAGGGACTAAGTAAGCTTTTAACCCCTCAACAGCGCCTTCTTGAGTCATCACGTAGGCGATTAGGGCAAACAAAATACCGAGCAGAGCGGGCATTAAGCGTTTAGACCATTTTTCAATGCCGTTTTCTACACCGCGGCTGATAATAGCAACAGTTAAAATAATAAATAAAACAGTGAAAAGAATATTACGAGTAAGCGATTGCTCACTTAACCATAAAGAGGCGGCATCAGCGCCGACCAATGTGGTTACCGGTTCTAAAGTGGCACTTAACATCCAACCGGCAACAATGGCATAAAAACTTAAAATAAATCCAGCACATAAAATACCACCAAAACCGACAGCAAAGGCAAATTGCTTTTGCCATGGTCGCGTAGTTAATTTAGTTAATGAAGAGACCGCATTAGCTTGCCCATGGCGACCTATCATCAATTCTGCCATTAAAGCGGGGTAGGCTAAAAAGAAAGCCAGTACTAAATACGCGACTAAAAATGCAGCGCCCCCATTACTTGCTGTTTGAGTCGGAAAACCCCAAATATTACCCAAGCCAACAGCTGATCCTGCCGCAGCCATTATAAAACCAAAGCGGGAGCTAAACTCACCTCTTACTGCACTCATGTTATTCTGCTTCTCTATTTTTTCGACGCCGTGACAATCTACTGGAATTGTAATTAAATAAAAAGTGCTTATTTGTCTCTGTTGCACAATTATTGCGTTTTATTTAGCTGTATAAATAACACGTGCGTATTTTGATTATAAATAGCACAATTTTTTTAATTATATTTCGTTTATCAGCTGTATTGAGCATCTTTGCATTGTTGATTAATGTTCAAACTGAGCGATGGTTAATGTGAAGCAGGCGCCTGAGAGTCGTTCACTTTTACTCACTTTTACGGTGCCATGATGCCAATCGGCAACTTTGGCGACGATTGCTAACCCCAAGCCATAACTATTATCACTGCGATTACGGTGGCTGCGTTCACGAAAAAATGGGCTAAATACTTTATGATTATTTTCTTGAGCAATGCCTGGTCCGTCGTCGGCGATGTTCACCACCAGAAAACGTTCTTGTACTGAAGCGGTTACTTGAATGCTGTGATTTGCAAAGTCGCAGGCATTATTAATTAAGTTGGTGATTGCTCTTGCCAGCCAATGTAAGTCAGCATAAACGGTATGATCATCACATTCTAAAGAAATATTAAGCGAGCGAGAGGTTATTCTAGGCTCAAGTTGCAATACAATATCACTTAGGTATTGTTTAAGGTTTGCTGATGAGTAAGTAAGCTTATTCGCATTTTGCTCTAAAGTAGCAAACGTTAAATAGCTTTTTAGCATTGACTCCATATGGTCTAAGTCGGTTTCCATGCGAGTTAAATAATGCTTTATTTTACTCTCGTCATGACTATCAAGAGCGGCGTCGACACCAAAGCGTAAGCAAGCAATTGGAGTTCTAATATCATGCGATAAGCTGGAGGCCATTAGCTTGTTTTCAGCAACTAGCTTTTCAATTTGACTCGCCATACAGTTAAAGGTCAGTTCCACATCTTTTATATAGGTAAATCGAGAGGGGGTAATACGCGCTTTAACATTACCAGATGCAAATTGCTTTGCTGCTTCGTTTAACACCGTAAGGCGCTTTGCTAAAGGGGTAATAATAAAACCCATAAAAACACATAAGCCAGTGTAAAATAATAGCGTTAAAATAATATCGTTTCGTTGTGTGGCCTCATAGGGTTTATCTAAACGCATGGTTAAATGATAAGGACTTAACTCATCATTTGTGTAGAGCATATAAAAGCCTTGCTCGTCTTCGAGTATTAATCCGCCTTGGGTTTGCATTTTATCTAATAGCGCTAAGGGCAGTGCCAGCGACTGATTTAATTTGTAGTTAAGTATAAGGTCAAAGTCAGCGGCTAGTTTTATTACTTGTTGTGGGCGAGCATCGGGTTTTAGTGTCGTGAGCTGTTTACTTAACCCGACAATAATCTGGCTTTGAACGCTAAACTCATCCAAAGGCGCATGCGCTTGTTGGCTAAATGCATCAATAAGCCAACCTAAAACAATAATTGAAAGCAGCGCACTGCCTAGTAGTGAAATATAAAACTTTTTCATTGATGCTATTCCATAATAGGCTGGGTGTATTGAAGTGACTTTTATTACTATCGCACTAATTATTTTAAGCACTCAGGCATTAAAACTTACCACGCTGTAGTCACAAACAAATAACCACGTCCCCAAATGGTTTTAATTTTTTCTGGTTTTTGTGGGTCATCATGAAACTTTTTACGCAATGCAGAAATAAGCACATCAACGCTTCTATCTAGGCCATCATATTCCCTGCCTTTGGTTACTTTAAACACCGCATCGCGTGATACAACTTGTCCTGCATTACTGGCTAAGTAATGCAGTAATAAATACTCTGCGCTTGAAATGTTCACATCTTGTTGGTTAAGGGAAACGTTGCGTGACTCGGTATTAATACTTAATTGACCGATATTGATCATATTTGCTTGATCATCGGTTTTAGGCGTGTCGCTACTGTAGCGCAAGGCCGATTTAATGCGTGCAAGCAATGCGCGAGGGCGCACCGGTTTTATTATGTAATCGGTAGCACCGACTTCCAGCCCAATGACTTCATCCATTTCTTCATCGCGGGCAGTAAGCATTATAATTGGGGCATGATAAAAGCTACGTAGCTCACGACATACACTAATACCATCAAGCCCTGGCAGCATAATGTCGAGTAAAATAAGTTGTGGGTTTAAACGTTTTACTTGGCTTATAACCTCATCACCTCGATGACATACATGTACAACATAGCCTTGCTCTGTTAAATACTCAGTGACCCACTGTGCAAGAGAAATATCATCTTCAACCAGTAAAATAGTACCGTAATTATCCATAAGCTTTCTTCGCATACCTAAATGATGTTTAGCTATCATAATGTTTATAGTGTGTGACTAAAATAACCGCCAACGCCGCTTTTTTTGCCTATTTTGATACACCCATTGTAATTTTACTTCTGTGACGGCAATGACTTGTGATGTATTACTGTCAAATAGTTCAAACGAAATACTTTGCGTTGAGTCAAAGGCATAATTAAACGAACCTTGTCGCTGTTTAAGCCAGCACTGCATAATGTACTTTGAGGTGGCATCGCGTAGACAATAATTTCCCACTTCTACTTGCTGCCATGACAAAACAACATCGGCGTAACAGTGACGTCCTTCACGTAAGGCCACACAGGTATCAGGTACTGCACTCAATTGAGCGGGTATTTGCACTGGGGCTGCCAGCAAAGAGCCTGAATAACTAAACAATAAACAGTAAAAAAATCTAAAGTACATAACGCACGCCTACCTTGGCTTTGTGTTGATATCCTTGGGAAATAATTGGGCTGTCATCAATTTCTTTTGAAAACCACGTCGTTAACCAGCCTGCTAAAAAGACCCAATCTTGATTAATGGGGTATTCAGCATGAAATTCAAATATAATACTAGTACTGGCATTGGTTTGATAAATAGGGCGAGTTGCGTTTGCTTCATCGCTATCAATACCAAAATAATAGTTTGTAAAATCTGCAGAGTAGGCACTTAGGCCAATACCAGAGCGAAACTCCCAATTACGCCAAGGCTGAATATGACTAAAAAATACGTTTGCCACCCAGCCATTATGAGCACCAGATATATCATGTAAGTATTCAAGGGAAATTTGTGAGTTTTCAAATCGACGTGTTAATCGAAGGCCGGTATCAAAATCATAGTTACGTTTTTTAATACCGCGTAGTGGCTCAATAATGCCATCGTTATAAATACCTAAGCCTTGTTCGTCAAACCCGGCTTGCGAATTAGTGCCTAATAAATCAAGGCCCCAATCGTATTTGTTAATTAAGCTATAGCCTAAAACAAGTCCACCGCTGAGTTGATTATGATCAAAATCAAGGTAAAAATTATCGTAAGAAACTGCAAGGCTTAAATCTAACTCGGCGCCAACATCATAAGAATTCATGCCCACCAAGTAAGAATCTTCTATGTAATAACCTGCTCCCGCACTCCAGTCCCAGGCAAACCCTGTAGTGGGTTCCAATGTGTTATCGGCATAGTAACGATTGCTTGCTGTGCTCTGGCCACTTAAAATGAGCGCAAACAATAAGGCTGCACAACGGAAAAAATGTCTTTGTGGGAAATGCTTCATCCTTGGAACCTAAATTAGAGTTTGCTTAAAAGGGTAGTATATTGTCAAACTCTAGGCTAAATCTGTAAAAAAATGTAGCAGTCGTCCTGAATTTACTGAACCTTAATTTTATCGATAAGTATGCTGCTCAAGTAAAATTGCATCATGGGAGTTAACGCGCTGATCTCAGTACGTGTGCATGGCCCATTTAATTTAGTTAAACGACTCAATTTAGTGATGGTTTTATAAGCAGGGGCCGTTACTTCATTTTCAAGTTCAGCACGCTTAAGCCGAGCCTGTTCGGTGTTATGTTTATGAATAAACGCAACAACTTCTAACTCGTTAGTGATCTTCTTTTCTTCAGTAAAGCTATAGATTAGGGGCTCACGGTGAAAGCTTGCACTATCTATTGATGATTTGGCAAACCACACTACATCTCCCGATGCTTTGTGTGTAAGGCGCATACTAACTTGTGCCAGTATATTTGCGCATTGTTGAGAAGGGAATTGCTGTGCTACTTTTGAAAACAATGAATAAGGTTTTTGTGGCTGCGCTAGGATGTACTTAGCATCATCTATAAACTCAAGGTCAACTTGATGAATAGCTAACGTGTAATCACTGTTATCGGTTGTGGTAACTTTTAGTTGTTTATCGTTAAGTGCTTGGCTAATTTGAGATACTAATGTGTCGGTGACACTTGCACGGTCTACGATCACTCTGACAGTCTGATTTTTTTTGATGTTATGTGCAGGTAATTGCACCGATTTTACTTTAGGTGAAGCATGCTCGGTTTCATATTTAAGTTGGTAAGTTTGACTCTTAAGCAAAGGTTTTGCAGGCATTGCTAAAGGTTCTGCAGGCTGCTTAACTACGGCACAACCTGAAGCTAATACAATAAAAAGTGATACAACTAAAAAACGCATAAATATTTTACATCCACTCAAAAGCCATTAATCGAACATATTGTACGTTAGTCCGAGCAAAAGTTCATGATATTATAGAGGCTGATTATGACTAAAAAAGAAAAATTAGCTAAGAATGAAGTATTTTAACTCCTTACCCTTTTATTTTTTTGCTTTATGTATTTTAGGGACGCATTTACAGGCAAGTGCAAGCACAGATCCTGACTGGGAAGCTTTTGTTAAAAATTATGGACGCTACGTAGAAAAAAAATTAAAAGTAAAAAAGATTCCGGGCGGAGCGCTTTCCATCGTCAACGCACAAGCGCGTGATTATATACATACTATGGGGCATACCAAAGTGCGCAGTGGGCAAAAAATTAATCCACACACTCGGTTTCGTTTGGCCTCAGTATCTAAAACGTTTGCAGGGTCGTTAGCGGCAAAACTTGCAAATGAAGAACAACTTAATTTGTATTTTCCTGTTAGTCATTACATTCCTGAATTTAAACAAACCGACTACAAAGATGATTTAAAGGTTTTTCATATTTTAAGCCATTCTAGTGGGCTAGTACCGAATGCATACGATAATTTAATCGAATCGCGAATGGGGTATAGCGATATTGTAGAAAAGCTATTAAGTGTAAAACCTATATGCGAACCCGGTGACTGTTATGGCTATCAAAATGTCATGTTTAGTTTAATTGATGACGTGATTTTAAAAAGCACCAACAAAACTTATACTCAGTGGCTCAATGACGCATTTTTTATCCCTCTAAAAATGAACGATGCAAGCTTAGGCTACGATGCCATGGTGCAAGATAGTAACTACGCACACCCTCATGTGCGTGGAAAAAAGCGTTGGTACAGTGCCCGTTTAAAAAAGAATTATTATAAAGTCGCTCCGGCAGCTGGGGTAAACGCCAGTGCGTCAGATATGGCTATTTGGTTAAATGCGCAATTAGGGCAATATCCATCGGTATTATCCTTAGATGCATTGATCACGCAAACCCGTCCTTATACACATACTAAAAAAGAACGCTACAGACGAGTATGGCGAGAGCACATGAACGAAGCCTACTATGGGCTAGGCTGGCGTGTGTATGATTATGATGATGAAACGCTTTATTACCACAGTGGTTGGGTGCAAGGTTATCGCAGTGATTTGGTTGTGTTTCCACACTTAAATGTTGGCTTTAGCTTAATTTTAAATGCAGAAACTGGACTCATAAATGAGCTTACAACTGAGTTTATAAATCGCCTATTAGTATATAAACGAGAGAAGCAATAATGAACGCCCACATAAAAACATTGTTGATAGCATTATTATTTATTTGCCAACCCGCCTTTTCTGCCCCTGAACAGGTTTACTTGTTTCGACATAGCGAAAAACAAACAGGGGAAAATCCATTTCTAACTGCCCAAGGCCAAGCGCGTGCTGAGCACTTGGTTTCGTTAGTTAACACCTATCCAAACATAACGTTATTCAGCAGTAACTATAACCGCACCCTAAGCACGGCAGCGCCATTAGCCGCGTATTATAATATTAAAGTTATTACCTATGATGCTGCTGATCTAACGACATTGAAAAAACAATTATTAGCACAAAATGGCGTTGTGGTAGTAATAGGGCATAGTAATACCACACCGCAGTTGGCTTCATTATTGAGTAACCAAGCTATTGAAAGTATGGATGAGAGTCAGTACGGGCATTATTATTTAGTGAGTAAACTAGAAAATAATAGTTAACCTCAGATCTGCATAAGAATTAAAGCCGAGTCACTTTTATACTCGGCTTTTTAGTTTGAAAAGTATAGGCTATTAATCCAGCCATTAAATTAACCATAAATGAGATGCAGC
>NZ_PNCN01000208.1:0-315 GCF_005886135.1 Pseudoalteromonas sp. S4741
AAGTTCTTCCAATACCTCAAACATGGAATAACCCCGACTTGGCGAAACCGAAGTAGCCAGTAACCTAGAGAGTAACTTTCAGTCGTTTAGCCCTAATGCGCGTGAAATCTATGAGCATTTTGACTTTTTTAACACCCTAGATAAGCTGGCAGAAGCCGACCTACTTTATAAAGTAGCTAAACGCTTTGCTACAACCGACCTACACCCAAATGTTATTAATAACTATGGTATGGGTTTAGTGTTTGAAGAGCTAATTAGGCGCTTTGCTGAAAGCTCTAACGAAACAGCAGGTGAGCACGTTACCCCGCGCGTCAT
>NZ_PNCN01000209.1:0-345 GCF_005886135.1 Pseudoalteromonas sp. S4741
GAGTGGCAATCCGGTGCATGGCCACTCTGCCATTCCGCCTAAACATATCAAATAATTTGGAGCGGCACACGAGGCTCGAACTCGTGACCTCGACCTTGGCAAGGTCGCGCTCTACCAACTGAGCTAGTGCCGCATAATATTAATTCTAAATAATTTTTTCATAAGTTACATATTGGTGTATGTAACCAAACCACAAAGTGGTGCCCGAGGCCGGACTTGAACCGGCACGACTTGTTAGTCGAGGGATTTTAAATCCCTTGTGTCTACCAATTCCACCACTCGGGCATCGAGTTTGCTATTTAAAGCAAGTGGATAAAACTAATATGGAGCGGCACACGAGGCTCG
>NZ_PNCN01000210.1:0-312 GCF_005886135.1 Pseudoalteromonas sp. S4741
TTCGAGGTTCGAGGTTCGAGAAATTTAAAAACCTTGCTGTTAACATAGCAAGGTTTTTTTATACCTGTAGCTGCGGGTTCAACCCGCGTCAGTGTTAGGTAATTTATCTACCACAGGGGTGCAGAGCACACAGAGAAAGTGACAATAAATGATCTTCTCTCTGTGGGGCGCAAAGCGCCTCTGCCCCCTCTGTGGTTCAAAATATTCTGTAGATACCATCTCTCTTTATAGGCTTCAAGATCGTATTTAACTTTCTTGGAGCTTAAACGCTTCTTGATTTTTTATTACACCAAAACATATATGAATGAGTTT
>NZ_PNCN01000211.1:0-4444 GCF_005886135.1 Pseudoalteromonas sp. S4741
GTCCATACATCTGCTACACCAATCAACCTTACCCCGCTTCTCGCAGCCCGTCACCCGTAAACTTTCACATTCATACAGACATAAAAAAACCGCTTCTTAAGCGGTTTTTTTTCTAACATTTACGGGCTATTTTATAACGCGTAAATGCGAGCCTTTTTTCTTTTCAGGCTTGGGAGCTGGCGTTTCATCAACTTGTTCAGGTGATGAATCGACACTTTCAAGCTCTGGAGCAAAATCGTCTTCGTCCTCTAAAAACTCATCTGCAGTAAAGACTGTGCCTTCGCCATTTTCACGTGCATATATTGCAAGTACAGCCCCTAAAGGCACGTACACTTGCATTGGCTGGCCGCCAAAGCGCGCGTTAAAGCTAAGCTGAGTATTATCTAACGAAAACTGCGTAACCGCCGAAGGGCTTATGTTCAATACAATTTGGCCATCTTGAACAAACTGTGTTGGCACTTGCACTGCAGGAAAGTCAGCATTAACCACTAAGTGTGGCGTGCATTCGTTATCAACAATCCAATCAAAAAAAGCGCGTAGTAAATAAGGACGATTAGAAGTCATTATAAACGGATCTCACGCTCTGCTTCAGTTAAAGAAGCTTGGAACGATTCACGTTCAAATAAACGGATCATATACTCTTTAAGTTCTTTAGAGCCTGCACCATTAAGCTCAATACCAAACTCTGGTAAACGCCATAACAGTGGAGCTAAGTAGCAATCAACTAAGCTAAACTCTTCACTCATAAAGTAAGGCGCTTCACTAAAGATGGGTGCTATTGCAAGTAATGCTTCGGTAAGCTCTTTACGCGCTTGCGCGGCATCAGAAGTGTTGTTAATGATTTTTTCAGCTAGGCTGTACCAATCAGTATCAATACGGTGCATCATTAATCGACTACGACCACGCATGACCGGATATACAGGCATTAGTGGAGGATGAGGAAAACGTTCATCAAGGTATTCCATGATGATGTTTGCCTGATATAAACCAAGCTCACGGTCAATCAGTGTTGGCACTGTGCCATAAGGGTTAATTTCGTGAAGTGCTTCTGGCAGGTTATCCTTTTCAGCCATATGAATATCTACACTTACACCTTTTTCAGCAAGTACAATGCGTACTTGGTGGCTATACATACAGTTAGCACCAGAAAAAAGGGTCATTACAGGGCGCTTATTGGCAGCTACGGCCATGCCTACCTCCATTAAATAACTAAAACAGCAATAGGGGCTTAAGCCCCTATTGCAAAATTACCTTTAAATATGTTCAAACTTAATGAACATCTCTCCAGTATTCTTTCTTAAGCATAAATGCCAAGATAAATAGAATCACTAAGAATCCAAGTACCTTAATACCTAGCGCTTCCGACTCGAGACGTGTAGGTTCACCTACATACTCTAGGAAATTCGTTAAATCACGAACTGCTTGGTCATATTCATCTACACTTAATTCGCCCGTACCATCTGTTTTTGTACCAGTAATATGAGTGGTTGTTACACCATCTACTGTTACTTCTTCAGTAATTGCAGTAGGAACACCTTGCAACTCTTGAAGAACATGTGGCATACCCACCGATGGGAATAACGTATTATTTACGCCAAACGGACGAGATTCATCTTTGTAAAACGATTTTAAATAGGTGTAAATCCAATCACTGCCACGCACACGCGCAACATTTGTTAGATCCGGCGGAGCCGCACCAAACCATTTTGCAGCATCTTCTTTAGCCATAGCATTATTGATATGACTACCTACTTTTGAACCATCAAAAATAAGTTGCTCTTGACCAATCTCTGTTGGAATACCAATATCGCGGAAAGTACGTTCATAACGTTGATACTGCATTTGGTGACAACCAAGACAGTAGTTCATGAACAACTTTGCGCCACGTTGCAAAGAAGGTTGATCAGATATATCGTTACCCGCTTCCATTAGAGGAACTGACGGGCCTGCAGCCATTGCAGGTAACACGTTTACTGATAAAGCAAATAAACCTATTAGTAGCTTTTTCATCATTTCGTTAACCTCTCAGGCAATGGCTTAGTTTTTTCATTCTTACTGTAAACAAATAACAGTACGAAGAACATAAAGTAAGTCACAGTACAGATTTGCGAAACAAGCGTTTTAAAGTCAGTTTGAGGTGTAGCACCAACCCAACCTAAAAGAACGAAAGTAACTACAAAGCCTGCAATGTTCCATTTGTGGAAACCACAACGGTAACGAACTGAACGAACCGAACCACGGTCAATCCAAGGCAATAATGCTAGCACGACAATAGATGCACCCATTGCTGCAACACCCATTAGCTTGTCAGGGATTGCACGTAAGATTGCATAAAACGGCGTAAAGTACCAAACAGGGAAAATATGCGCTGGTGTTTTAAGTGGGTTTGCCGGTTCAAAGTTTGGCGCTTCTAGGAAGAAACCACCCATTGCAGGCATAAAGAACACCACCCAACAGAACAAGATTAAGAAGCCAACCACACCCACAATATCTTTTACTGTGTAATAAGGGTGGAACGGAATCGCATCAATAATGTCTTTTTTATCTGTGTAGTATTCATGGAACTTAAATTTAGGCTTGTCTTCTTCAGCCACGGTTCCTTTTTTACGTTTGTTATCAATACCGTCTGGGTTATTAGAACCCACTTCGTGTAGTGCAACAATGTGTAAAAATACTAAGATAACAATAACCAATGGCAGTGCAATTACGTGTAATGCAAAGAAGCGGTTAAGCGTTGCACCTGAAATTACATAGTCACCACGGATCCACAGTGTTAAGTCATCACCAATAACCGGGATTGCCCCGAATAATGAAATGATTACCTGTGCACCCCAAAACGACATTTGACCCCATGGTAATAAGTAACCCATGAACGCTTCAGCCATTAGGGCTAGGAAAATAAACATACCGAATAACCACAGTAATTCACGTGGTTTTTGGTAAGAACCGTAGATCATGCCACGGAACATATGCATGTAAACAACGATGAAGAACGCAGATGCACCCGTTGAATGCAAATAACGTAATAACCAACCGTACTCTACATCACGCATGATGTATTCTACTGATGCAAATGCACCTTCAGCAGATGGTACATAGTTCATCGTTAACCAAATACCGGTAAGTATTTGGTTTACCAGTACTAACATAGCTAGAGAGCCGAAGAAGTACCAGAAGTTAAAGTTTTTTGGTGCTGGATACTGTGCAATGTGCATGTTCCAAACACGTGTCATTGGGATACGGTCGTCTATCCACTCAACAATTTTTCCAAACATTAGGCCACCCCTTGTTCTTCGCCCACTAAAATAGTGGTCTCATCAAGAAAAGTATATGGTGGAACTTCTAAATTTAATGGTGCAGGTACCGATTGAAATACACGGCCGGCCATATCAAACTTAGAACCGTGACATGGACAGTAAAAACCGTCATCAGTCCCTTCCACTTTCTCACCAAAGCCACCTTGTAAAAAGCTAGGTGAACAACCTAAATGCGTACAAATACCTACAGCGACAAAAATCTCTGGGCGTAATGAACGGAAATCATTGGTTGATGATTCTAATTGTTGTGGCTCTTGCGATTGCGGATCACGAAGTTGACCTTCATGTTCTTTCATCTGCTCAAGCATTTTTGGGGTCCGTGATACAACCCATACAGGTTTACCACGCCACTCGACACGTATTAATTGTCCTGGCTCAAGTTTGCTGATATCTACTTCTACAGGCGCACCCGCAGATTTAGCTCGCTCACTTGGATTCCAAGACGCAATAAAAGGAACAGCAGCCCCAGCCGCACCAACACCACCAACAACAGAGGTAGCTATGGTTAAAAAGCGACGTCGGCCATTGTCTACAGGCGCATTGCTCATCCACTTATCTCCACTATGATTCTCAACACTTGCTATATTGAGAACATCAGTTACAGCAGGTTAATTTTTCGAATTTTAAAAGAGAAACGATCATAATTAAAACCCTTGCTTAAAACAAGGTTATTCACAGCCTCCTGCTCGAATAAACCTGACTTGCTCAAATAGTTGATTAAGTAAGCTCGAGTATGAAACCAAATGACTATAGTATCGCTTCCGTAAAAACAATTTGTAAACAAGTACAATCTCACCAACTAAGTACAGTAACCACTGAATTTGGCGACATTAAACTCATTCACTTTATTTGCCCGCCAATTGTAGCAAAAAAATTCACCAATTAACTGATGGATTTAAACTAATTGCGATAATTATTTAACTTTTTTTGCGTTAGTCAGTCATTTTCAAGCTTTCGCTCAATAAATACGCATACTTTGCCGATTCTGATCAAGCTAATATCGACATTAGTCGTAAGGGGAGAAATTGAAGGTTAAAGGTGAAAGGTGAAAGGTGAAAGGTGAAAGGTGAAAGGTCAGATCATACTCATATATTTTTGAATGAATATTAAATTTTGAACCTCTTATT
>NZ_PNCN01000212.1:0-403 GCF_005886135.1 Pseudoalteromonas sp. S4741
CAAAACGCTATTGTCACCAAGCAAATATGGTGCAAAGGATTAATGACAAAGCACGTAGTGCTTACATTTCCTTTGCGCAAGGTGCCTCAATGTTAACGCTACGCGCTAAGAGTCACCTCATAAATTTGGAATTCTGATAATAAAGTCTTCAAGTATCTACTTTAGTCTATTAACTTCTTGCTTAAACTGTCGCATAAAACGCGTTTGGCGTTGTATGGTTAAGCCTCACGGGTAATTAGTACAAGTTAGCTTAATGGCTCACACCACTTCCACATCCTGCCTATCAACGTTGTAGTCTTCAACGGCCCTTCAGAGACTTTAAAAGTCTAGTGAGAACTCATCTCGAGGCCTGCTTCGCGCTTAGATGCTTTCCGCGCTTTTCAGATCCCAACGTAGCTACCGG
>NZ_PNCN01000213.1:0-1274 GCF_005886135.1 Pseudoalteromonas sp. S4741
ATGGCAAAAGAAAAGTTTGAACGCGTAAAACCGCACGTAAACGTTGGTACAATCGGCCACGTTGACCACGGTAAAACTACACTAACTGCAGCAATCACTAACGTACTTGCAAAAGTATACGGCGGTGTTGCTAAAGATTTCGCATCAATCGATAACGCTCCAGAAGAGCGCGAGCGTGGTATCACAATCTCAACTTCACACGTTGAATACGATACGCCTACTCGTCACTACGCACACGTAGACTGTCCTGGACACGCCGATTATGTTAAAAACATGATCACTGGTGCTGCTCAAATGGATGGCGCTATCTTAGTAGTAGCTGCGACTGATGGTCCTATGCCACAAACTCGTGAGCACATCCTACTTTCTCGCCAAGTTGGCGTTCCTTACATCGTTGTGTTCATGAACAAATGTGACATGGTTGATGATGAAGAGCTACTTGAGCTAGTAGAAATGGAAGTTCGTGAACTTCTTTCTGAATACGACTTCCCAGGTGATGACTTACCACTAATTCAAGGTTCTGCACTTAAAGCACTTGAAGGCGAAGAGCAATGGGAAGCTAAAATCGTAGAGCTTGCAGAAGCACTAGATTCTTACATTCCAGAGCCAGAGCGTGACATCGATAAGCCATTCATCATGCCTATCGAAGACGTTTTCTCAATCCAAGGTCGTGGTACTGTTGTAACTGGCCGTGTTGAAGCTGGTATCATCAACGTGAACGACGAAGTTGAAATCGTTGGTATCAAAGAGACGACTAAGTCTACTTGTACTGGTGTTGAGATGTTCCGTAAGCTTCTTGACGAAGGTCGTGCTGGTGAGAACATTGGTGCACTTTTACGTGGTACTAAGCGTGAAGACGTTGAACGTGGTCAAGTACTAGCTAAGCCTGGTTCAATCAAGCCACACACTACATTCACTTCAGAAGTATACGTACTTTCGAAAGATGAAGGTGGTCGTCATACTCCATTCTTCAAAGGTTACCGTCCACAGTTCTACTTCCGTACAACTGACGTAACAGGTGACGTACAGTTACCAGAAGGCGTAGAAATGGTAATGCCTGGTGATAACGTTAAGATGACAGTAACGCTAATCGCACCAATCGCGATGGACGAAGGTCTTCGTTTCGCTATCCGTGAAGGTGGCCGTACTGTAGGTGCTGGTGTTGTAGCAACTATCGTAGAGTAATAATTAGACTAGCTAATTAATACGAAAAACCAGAGCTTAGACTCGGGTATTTTAATTATCTGAAATTTAATTAATTAGAAGGTTGCTCT
>NZ_PNCN01000214.1:0-3398 GCF_005886135.1 Pseudoalteromonas sp. S4741
CCCAAAACATTTGCTTTGTGGCTCAGCGAAAAAGTGCTGCGTGTTGTGCGTCCTAAAATGAAGCTGCACTAGCCAAAATTAAAGACAGTGGTAATTTAAATTACCACTGTCTTTAATTTTTAATATTAGCTATATAAAGTACACAAAAATTTTAAGGAAACAGCCTATGTCGGATAAAACGCTTATTTTTAATTTTGATGGTACCGGCAGTGAACCCCGAGACGCAGATCAGTTTAGTACAGAGCATTTTAAAGAAGACGCCAGTATTTCTAATATTTTAAAACTACACTTATTGCTCGGTGGTAAACTTGATGATTCTCCCACCACCCCATTTTCCAAACAGTTAAGTTTTTATTACCAAGGCATAGGCACTAAAGGTAGTCGTTTAAAACGAATTTTAAATCAAGCACTCGCCCCACGTTCAGACGATGTAGCCAGCATTTTAAATCAAGCTATTAATGATTTTAAACAGCATTATCAAAGCGGTGATACTGTGTTACTTACCGGTTTTAGCCGAGGCGCTGCATTAGCGCGGCGATTTGCAAAGTGCTTAGAGCCACTCATACATGAAAAGGTGTATTTATGTGTGTTTGATACAGTGGCCTCAATTGGCATGTCAAAAGTGAGTAAAGCCACTTGGGGTGCAGAGCATGTTATTTTTGAAAATCACACCATTGCCAGTAATGTCTCTGAGGCGCTGCACTGTGTAGCGCTTGATGAAAAACGTCGCGCCTTTGAACCGACCTTAATGAACCAGCAAGCTAACATTACCGAGCTGTGGTTTGCAGGAGCCCATTCCGATGTGGGAGGCGGCTACTATCGCGATGGACTTGCCGATATTTGCTTGCGTTATGCACTTGAGTGGCTCATTGCTCAGCCACTGTCAGTTTCATTGCTAACCAGTCATGACATCGATTACGAAAACCTTTTACCTGAGAGTAACTTGGTTGCCCAAGACGATGTGACTGTTATTCCCGATCCCCTGGCGTTAAGTCATCAGCAAAATTACTTTTGGTTAAACCCATTTTTTAAACTTGTTGATAGGCAGTGCTGTGTATTAATTGACGATGAAATCAGCCACGCCGCCCCATTAATACATCACAGTGTTGCACAGCGAATTAATAAACTAACCAGCTATCGTCCCGAATCGTTAAAAAACTTACATTATAAAATGATTTACAGCGACGACAGCACGTTAAACTTTATGGGACTCAGTGCCCATATAATGCTAGGCAACCAAAATATGAGTTTACTTAGCATAAACCAAAGCCAAGATGTGATGGTATATGCCAGTGAAGCCTACAACGCCACCGGCTTAATGCTTGCCCAAGGTGCGACCTACCGTTTTACACCTTATCCTAATCAATATTGGTATGACGATGGTATAAAGTGCTCTCCTTCTGGGTGGCATCGCGATAACGTGCAGCTCGGCGTTAAAGAAATCCCCATGGCATTACTTGAGCCATTTAGACGTTTAGCTACAGCGCAGTGGTTTAGTTTAATCGGCACGATTGGTCAAAGCGATGAACACGCCTTTGAAATTGCCGAAGGCGTTGAAATAACCATTAAAAAATCGGGAGAGTTTTGCCCATTTGCTAATGATTTAAGTCGTTTTTATGGTGCAAATGCCGGTAGGATAAAACTTAAAGTAACGCGATTAAGCTGATAAATAGCCCAAATAATCAGTGCACTTTATACTGCAAAGTGCACTGAGCTAGGGATAGCTGGTGGAGGTTATTGCTTTTTCATTTTATGGCCTTTCACGGCATAAAATAATATGAATAGATAACAAGGTAACAACACCGAGTAGCCTGTTTGTAACGAGGTAAAGCCACTCAGTGGCCCCATAATTAAAAGCGCAGAACCAGTACTAGTAAGTTTACCCAATCCTGATAACGCTAGTGGGAACACCGCAGGCCAAACAATCGCGTTTGCAAAGCCTAAAAAGGCAATCAGCAGTAAAACATCAGGCAAATTAGCGCCGGCTAAAGGCACCAATGACCACGATATTATTAAACTATACACACCAGAACTGGTAGTCAGAGATTCAACAGCCCCTCCTATAGCTTTATAATTAATTAGCTGGCACGCGCTGCAAGTCCCCTTCAGCGCTTAAAGCATTAAAAGCGGCCTGATTTTTGAACGCATAGCCTGTACCACTGAGTTTATTAACAATAAAACGGCACATGTTGTAAATTTTACACTTAGGGTCTGTTGATCTTTCAAGGTTATATAACTCAGTTAACCTCTCTAATACCAATTCGCTTAATTAACTGAGCTATTTTGAGGGAGGAAAATCGTGTCGATAGCAAGGCAAAAATTTCGTTATTGAGTTGTTCTAAATGAGACGTTTTTAACGTCTGTTAGCGTCTGTTCTACCCCCTCAAAATGATTAAGTATTATTGCAAATTGGTATAAATATACAGGAGTAAAATATGGCCAAGTCAGCCCAATTGTATAGAATGGCAACCGATGAACATATTTGCCCATTTGGTTTAAAATCTAAAGATTTACTTGAACGTCAAGGCATTGAAGTAGACGATCATTTACTCACCTCAAGAGCCGATACCGATACCTTCAAACAAAAATACGGTGTAAAAACAACACCACAAACATTTATAGATGATGAGCGTATCGGTGGTTATGATGAACTCAGAGAATACTTTAATAAATCCCCTGCAGGCCAACAAGGCACAACGTATACGCCGGTCATTGCTATTTTCGCGGTTACCTTGTTGCTAAGTTTAGCCTTTTCGTTGAGCGGTGCAGGATTAAGCATGTATACGCTTGAGTTATTTGTTGCGTTAACCATGGCGGTACTTGCCATTCAAAAGCTGCAAGATTTAAACAGTTTTTCGAATTCCTTTATCACTTACGATTTACTCGCCATGAAAGTGATCCCCTATGCCTATGTTTACCCATTTTTAGAAGCTTTTGTTGGCGTGGCCATGATTGCAGCACTTCCAGTTTACTTGGTTGCACCTATCTCTTTGTTTATTGGTAGTGTCGGGGCAATATCCGTGATTAAAGCCGTGTATATAGACAAACGCGAACTTAAATGTGCCTGTGTTGGCGGCGATAGCAATGTACCGCTTGGCTTTATCTCACTAACCGAAAACCTATTTATGATAGCAGCCGGTATTTGGATGCTAGTTAAATAATAAAAAGGCGCGATAGGTTTAAAACCTACCGCGCCCTTCATGTTTTGATAGCGGGCTACGAGCTAAGAGCTACGGGGGAAGCATTCCTGTTTTTATATTTTCTCATTAACCCTCACTCACTTCTCTGTGTTCAAATAGGTTTTAATAAAACTTTTACAAAAAGGTTATGAGACGCTGCGCTAAAAGAGCAGGCTAAAGGCGCTAGGTTGTGTTCGCTGCTCGTAGCCCGAAGGCTAC
>NZ_PNCN01000215.1:0-1699 GCF_005886135.1 Pseudoalteromonas sp. S4741
ATCAATAGTCTAATTATATAAATATCAGTATATTAAGTGAACTAAATGTATAGATTAATAGATCATAAGCAGAACATACTTAGACCAAAAGGTGATCAGAGTTTTCACACAGTCTGTGCCATAAGCCGACTATCAGCCGTAACTCGTTTCTGCCCCAAAACGTGTTAAAGCAATTATTCTATAGGTCGGCTTTGAGCGATAACCGGACACTGAAAAAGTTAAATTTATTCCTGTGTTTTAAGTAGAAATCTAATTTTGTCCAATAACATTATTAAACGCCGTTTTGGGGCAAAATAACATGCTTAATTCCTAGCTGTTTTAATTACTTGTTTACAAAGGTAATTATTGGTGAAATTATCAGGGTATGTAATATACGCCGTTTCGGTGTGTTATAAACCACCAAAATGGTGTTCAATAAGCTGTTAGCTGTTAGCTGTTAGCTGTTTTGCTATGTTCTAGGCTTTTTTCAAATAAAAACATCGACTTTCTTTTTGTCGGTTAACAATAAAGCAGCCTTTTCTTGATATAAATCAAAAGTATCGTCTGATATAAATTTATCAAACGTATTAATTATTTCTTTCATGTAAGAGGCTCTTACTTGATAAGTCTGACGTTCAGGATATTCTTTAGCAAGTCCATCTAATTTCTCTGAACTATTAGAAAAATACTCCATAACATTAATTTTTTTATCAGGATCTACATCCCCTCCACCATAAGAAAGGATCCTAAGTTTAGACTCTAAACTATTCATATCTTCTCTTTTTTTGGATATTATGGGGTTTCCTGACTTACCTAATCTAACTGGTTCATCACTATCGTATTTTTGTGTGTATTCTCGTTCCATTTCATTCACATTTTTAACAATACTATGAAGTTCTTTTATACTCATATTAGAAAAGTTGAGCTCTTCTTTTTTAAATACTTTTTCATATGCACTTCCCTCAATTAATGATGAATCAAAAGCATTATTGTCTTTTTTTTCTTTAACTTTAGGATCAAGGTGAGTTGTGTTTATATTAATTTTTAAGCCACTTTCGCTTGTTTTAGTAGAAAAGCTTTTTATTTTTTCATCATCACTGTTTGTAAAAATAGATATTTTACTTTCAAATAGAGTAGGTAGTAGATTGGTGCTGATTTTCATAAAAATCCTTTTTCATATGTCGTTTTCTTTTATCGACATAATTTTATAAAACTTAAGCTTTTATTTTAGATTGTTTTCTATTAACGACTCATAGGGCTGAGTCGTTAATAGAAAGTTTAACTAGCCACCAGATCTTACTTCATAAGTAATTCCACCATAAGTAGATCCAGTTGTTGTTTTATTTTCAACTTCCCAATAATAAGTGCCTGCATTAAAGATAGAAGTGGAAACTGCTACGCTATATCCGCCAGCAACTCTATCTCCATTGCTATCAACCAAAGTCACTTTGAAATCATGTCCGTCATAGTTTCTTAAAATTGCAAAACCGTATCTACGGCAATTACCACCATCATAAGTAAAGCTTGCAATAGTTCGAGTCTGCTCCAATTTAAGACTAGTGTATCTAGTGTAAATTGTAGGGCTACAACGTTCATATTCACTGGTTGTTTGCTCATTTTTAGCTGCTTCTTCAAAATCAAGAATAGAATTCAATGATGCAACTTGATCATGTTGCTCTTGTACTTGAATCGAAGATGACTTGAATCGCCCCGTGTTTGC
>NZ_PNCN01000216.1:0-317 GCF_005886135.1 Pseudoalteromonas sp. S4741
TCCAACCCAGAGGCTTTATGCCGCACACATGTAGCAGCGGATTTATTCCGCGTCTTTTTTAAAGGTCAAAGCGAAAGATAAAGAGTAACGGGCAACGGGTCTCGAGCAAAACACCTAACTTGAAAAACTCCGCCACAGAGTCCACAGAGTCCACAGAGGAAGAGATTAAAGGCAAAGGTTTCAGAGATTAAGCCAAGCACAGTGTTTGGCTTAAACGGCAGGGCTTTACGCCGGGCATATGTAGCAGCGGATTTATTCCGCGTCTTTTTTAAAGGTCAAAGCGAAAGGTAAAGAGCGACGGGCAACGGGTCTCGAGC
>NZ_PNCN01000217.1:0-236 GCF_005886135.1 Pseudoalteromonas sp. S4741
CGTCTAATTCAAGACAACTGCCAATTCTGCCACTCCCGCATTATCACTTTGAATTAATCAAAGAAATGGTAGTTATTTTAAACTCTTCATTGAGCTGCAATTTTAACTCTTGCAGAACCACTTCAAAAAAAGAAATGGTGGCTAAGACGGGATTTGAACCTGTGACCCCATCATTATGAGTGATGTGCTCTAACCAACTGAGCTACTTAGCCATTGTTGGCTGGGATACCAGGATT